>NZ_JBEAAM010000013.1:0-124209 GCF_040066175.1 Fontimonas sp. SYSU GA230001 | reverse complement strand
ATCATCCTCCGATGATCCCGCCGCCCCGCCGGCCTTTCAGGCTCACTTCACGTTGGAATCACGCACCCCCTTCAGGCTCATGTGTCATTGGAAGAGGCTGACACTGGCCACGCACCATGAGTCTGGTATACTCGAATAGCCTGCAGCTGAGTTCTGCGCCGCCCGCTGCGGACTTGCGGCGCCTATGAGTCGAACAAACAGGGGATAGGGATGAAAAGGCAGTTCGTCGTTGCCCTCGTGGCCGCTGCGTTCTTGAGTGGTCAAGCTGCTGTATCCATGTACTCGGCCACAGTGCTTGCTCAGGCGCCTGCGCCGGCGGGGCAGCTGAGTCCTGCAGATGCTGCAAAGGTGGCCCAGAAGATGGGCAAGTCGCTCGAGCAGGCAGTCCGTCAAGGACTGATGCAAAAGCTGGCCAACGGCAACTACGTCGTGACCGAGTCGGGCGCCGCGCTACTGGCTGGCCTGGGCGTCGAGGTGGCAGGATTCGCCGGCTTGTCGGCGCTGCAGATCACCGGACTTGTCGCATTGGCGCTCGGACTGACCGTCATTGGTGCGAATCTCGTGGACGACGCCGTCGGAAGCGGTTTGCCCCGTGAGACCTTGGTGCCGACGCCGACCCCGACTGCGGTGCCGGGCACGCCGACGCCTACCCCGACTGCGGTGCCGGGCACACCGACGCCTACCCCGACTGCGGTGCCGGGCACACCGACGCCGACCCCGACTGCGGTGCCGGGCACACCGACGCCCACACCGAGTGCGGTGCCGAGCACGCCGACGCCCACACCGAGTGCGGTGCCGAGTACGCCGACGCCGATCCCGACGCTGGTACCGACTCCGACGCCCGTAACTCCGACGCCAACGCCGCCGGGACCAACCGCGCCGCCGTGCACCACCTGTAATCCGCCGACGACGGGCACTTAAGCTTCGGGTCTGATGCCGTACGGGCTGGCTCCTTGTTTCGGAGCCAGCCTTTATTTTTGGGACCCTTCGCGGGTGACGAATTTCTGGTTAGACGGACGAGATCATGAAACGTCGTTCGATGATCGCGACGCTCGGTGTCGTTACCGCCGGCGCTCTGTTGTGGGGCGCCGTGTTCCCCTGCGCTGCGCAGGGTTTTGCGGCGCGCGCCCAGCAGGAATCGGCCGGCGAGGCCGGTCTAGGCGCCATCCAGATCTGGGGCGCGGTGGCAAGCCCGGGTTCGATTGCACTGTCGATCGAACGCTATCTGGGTTTTTCGGCAGCGCTTGCCAGTGCTGGCGGGCTGGCGCAGTCCGCCTATCTCCTGGGGGCCGTGTTGCTGCGCGAGCAGCGCGTTGTCGCTGCTGTCGCGGCCAGTGGCAAGGACTGTTTGGGCGCGGATGTGTTACAGACACTTGCGGTCATCGAAGACATCGCGGTGGATTCTTCTCTACGCATTGCCATTCGCAAGCGGCTGATCGAAGGTTCACTGAGGCGGGTGCCGCTGCCCAAGGATTTTGCACGTTGGCGTGGTCAGAAGGATATCCCGATCGAACTGATCGACGGCGATATCCTGCTGGTCCCGCGCACGCTTGGCTTCGTCTACGTGCAGCACGGTCAAGGCGTCGTCGCACGAGTCGAGTATCGCCCCGGGGGGCTCGCAGAGGATTACACGCGATCGATCGGTATCGGTGGGCGCGTGTTCTCGGGTGATGACCTCATCGTGTTCCCGGACGGCCGCGCGCAAGCGCTCCGGCTCAATTTCTGGAGTTACGAACCGACGCCTGTTCCGCCGGGCTCGCTGCTGATCGTGGATGCGCAGGACCGCCATTGCCTTGCCGCGCCGGGACGGGCGGGAGAGTAGGAATGAGGGCCGCTTGGCGATGGCTTCTCGGGGCGGCCGGCCTCGTATGCGTCGGCATGGTTCGGGCCGAGCCCGATTGGGTCAGCCAAATCGGGTACCCCGGTGCGCTGCAGACCCCGTCGGCGTTTGCTGAGCCCGAGGGCACTTTCGCGTTCGGGATCTCCTCGGCGTTGCCCTACAACACACTGTATGTGAGCTTGCAGCCATTCAGCTGGCTGAACTTCGGCGCGCGCTACACGGACATCACGGACAGGCGCTATGCGAGCAGCACGACCGGGCAGTCCTACAAGGACAAGGCTTTCGACCTGTCATTGCGGCTGGTCGAAGGCGGCGGTGCCTTTCCCGCCGTTGCGGCCGGCATCATCGATATCGGCGGTACCGGGCTGTTTGCCAGTGAGTATCTGGTTGCGTCGCAGCGCATCTTCGATGTCTATGCCACGCTGGGACTCGGCTGGGGGCGTCTGGGTTCCGCGGGCGATTTTCGCAATCCGCTGATCGGAGTGAGTGATTCTTTCCGCACGCGCCGGCGCATTGCATCGGGACTGGAGAATACCGGCCGGCTGGCCTACAAGGCCTGGTTTCGCGGCGAGGATACCGCGCTGTTCGGAAGCTTGGTCTGGAACCCGGGGTTCCTCAGCGACTGGTCTTTCATCGTTGAAGTGGAAGGCAACGACTATTCGCACGAACCGGCCAAGCGCCCGGTCTCGGCGCCATCGCGAGTGAACTATGGCGTCGCCTACGTCTTCGGTCCGGACGCCAAGGTGGGCCTTTCTTATCTGCGAGGCGATACCATTGCATTCTCCCTGGGGATTTCGCCCACGGCCGGGACCAACCAGATCGACGCCGCTGCACGTGCGCCGTTGCCGGAACTCGCATCGTTGCGCCACCCCGCCTACCGTCCGGTGCTGTCGGACGAGCTGGCAAGAAACCTCGAGCAGATTTACCGATCCTTGCAGTATCGGGGATTCGCCGTGCATGCCATCGACTGGGACGAGGCATCACGCACCGTCACGGTCTGGCAGACCAGCTTCACCTCCAAGGACCCGCTGTACATCCAGCAGTTCGTGTCCAGAATCGTCGCGGGCAACATGGGCGTCGATGTCCGCTCGGTCAAGGTGGCTACGGTGGCGGCGGGCGTCGAGGCCGTGCGCGTCGAGACACCATATCCCTTGGTCGAAGCGGATGCCCGGGGCGAGGTTGGCGAAGACGAATACGCCTACTTGGCCATCGCCGAGCCGGGGCAGGGCTGGGCGATGGATCGCGCCAGCTTCCCCGATCTGCTGGACTATCCGACCTGGACCGCGGGCATCAATCCCGCGTATCGCGCCAACATCGGAGGGCCGCAGGGATTCATCCTCGGACAAGTCCTGCTCAGGCCATATTTCTCCCTCCAGCTGGTTCGAAGCCTGAGCTTCACGACCTCCATTGCCGTCAATGTCTATTCGGAGTTGGATCAAGTCAGCCCGGTTCGCAGCGGATCGTTGCCGCCGGTACGCAGCGATCTCGAGTTGTACCAGTCCCAGAGTGGGGACGTGTATCTGGAGCAGATGTCGGCCGATTTCATTTTTCCGATCGCGCAGGAATGGTATGGCCGACTGTCGGCAGGTATCTTCGAGGAGATGTACGGCGGCGTCGCCGGAGAGATCCTGTACCGGCCATTTTCTTCGCGATTCGCCGTTTCCCTGAATGGCAACTACGTCAAGAAAAGAGCCTATGACCAACGCTTCGATTTCCTGGACTACGAAGTCGCCACCGGATTCCTCACGTTCTACTATGCGACGCCATGGCAGGGCGTCACGGTGAATCTCAGCGCGGGACGTTATCTGGCGAAGGATCTCGGAGGAACCCTGGAAGTGGCCCGGGAGTTCAGAAATGGGGCGCGTTTCGGCGTCTTTGCGACCAAGACCAATGTGTCGGCGAAGGAGTTCGGCGAGGGTTCGTTCGACAAGGGATTCTTTTTCTCGATCCCTCTGGAAGTCGGTCCCCGAAAGCTGAACAACAACAGCTTTTCGACCACATACCGGTTCTTGTCGCGTGACGGCGGTGCCAGGGCCAGCGACGGTCGGTCTCTGTACCCGATCTTCGGTAGTTACTCAGCCAGTGCCATCGACAATGCTCGGTAAGTCGAAGTGGCGTCAGCCCGCGTGGTGCGCGCTGGGCGCCGCGCTTCTGGTCTCGGGCTGCATCTACAATCCAGTCGCACCCGTCGGTCAGGCGGTCCGAGAATCCTTGGTCGACGGCATTTCAGACGAAATGAGGGGCAGGTTGATCCACCTCCGGGGCATGGAGTATGCGCTGCTCTACATGCGTCTTCCAGACCGCCGCGAGGCCGCGTTCATTCTCGCCGAGCGGGGCGGAAGCCGTGCTCCCGACGTCTGGGTCGGGGGGGACGGCGTGTCGATCGGGATCGACGCCCCCTATGTCAACTGGACATCCGGTTTTGCCAACGATGTCGAGTTCCTGACCACGGTGCGGTCGGGGGCGTTGCGGGATTTCCTTCAGCAGGGCAAGGAGTTCATGTTCCCGGGAGCGCCTGCGGTGATGTGGGGGCGCCGCAAGGGCTATGACGCATGGATCGAGCAAATCGCCTGGAACTGCGACCGGCAAGAAGTGTACTACCGAGGGTTGGCCTATGAAGGCCCGGCCCTGCTGATTACCGAATGCGTTGAAACCACAGGACGGCCGGGGCACTTCGAGCGCAAGTA
This sequence comes from Fontimonas sp. SYSU GA230001, assembly GCF_040066175.1. Classification (NCBI taxonomy): domain Bacteria; kingdom Pseudomonadati; phylum Pseudomonadota; class Gammaproteobacteria; order Nevskiales; family Nevskiaceae; genus Fontimonas; species Fontimonas sp. SYSU GA230001. The sequence continues at coordinate 119,682 of NZ_JBEAAM010000013.1, read as the reverse complement.
CTGGATCGACACACGACGACGCGCCGTCCTGCGCATGACCGGGCCGATCTGGGCAGACAGCAAGCCGCTGTACATGGAGTGGGTCCGTGTACCCGATCCGGCGGAACGCTGACGCTACAGCATCCACCACGTCGGCAGCCAGCGCAGCGACGCGAACCAGGCCTTGGGCGCGGGCTGTCCGGAAATCGTCGGGTAGAACCACGCGAACAGCAGTCCGGCGGTGATGAGGCAGCCGATGGGCAGCCAGCGCAGGCGCGGGTGCCTTCCCAGGCCGAGCAGGTAGTTGCCGAGCAGCGGGATCAGCACCAGCACTGCGGGATAGTAGTGGTAGTTGAAGATCGCGCGATCGATCAGGGCCCAGGGCAGGTAGAGGCTGGCCCAGCTGCCGACCAGCAGTGCGTCGGCGCTGCGCACGGCGCGCAGGTTGCGCCACAGTACGGCGCAGACCAGCAGGCTCGTGCCCCACCAGATCAGCGGATTGCCGAGGATGGAGATCACCGAGCGCGGCTCGCCCTCACCGGTATAGATCCACAGCGGCTTGAGGTCGAGCGGCCAGGACCAGAACGGTGACGAGAACGGATGCGTGCTGGTCAGCTGCGAGTGGTAGTTGTAGATGTCGCGCTGCGACTTGACGACTTGCCAGAACCCTTCGGCACTGAACAGCGACGGTGCATGATCCAGGCAGCGCAGGAAGGGGATGTAGCTGAGGTAGTAGATCAGCGCCGGAACGGCGGCGAAGGCCAGTGCCGCACCCAGCGTGCGCGATGCGGTGGGACGCCAGTGGCGCAGGCCGTCGCGCACGAGGCCGCTGCCGGTGCTGGACACGAAGAACAGCAGGACGCCGATGCCGGCGTAGAGCGCGCTCCATTTGACCGCGATCGCGGCGCCGAGGCTGGCGCCGGCGGCGAGCAGCGGTGCGCTCGGGCGCCAGCCGTCGCGCCAGTCGGCAAGACGCCGCAGGCCGAACGCCTGCCACAGGAACAGCACGCCGAGCAGGATGAACAGGCCGAGGATCGCGTCGATGGTCGCATAGCGGCCGATCGTGAAGCGCGAGAACTCGAACAGACCCAGGCCGCCGGTCAGCAGCATGCCGCGCAGCGTGCCGTTGAACAGCCAGCCGGCCCAGGCGAGCACGCCGACCGTCAGTGCCGAAGCCAGCACGCCGACGAAGCGCCAGCCGAAGGGCGTCATGCCCAGCATGTCGATGCCGGCCGAGATCAGCCATTTGCCGAGCGGCGGATGGGTGGTTTCGTAGATCGGCAGCCGGTGCAGGAATTCGTAGGCGGTGCGCCCGTGGTAGATCTCGTCGAAGTACGGGCTGGCCATGTAGCCGCGCCGGGCCAGCCAGGTGGCGGGCTCGTCGATCAGTGCGCGCGCTTGTTCGTCGCTCAGTCCGGGGTGATCGAGCGTCTCGGGTACCAGGGCGCGGCCGTCGCCGTCGAGCAAGCCCAGTTCGTTGACGCGCCAGTTCTTGCCGGTCGCGTGCCAGCGGTAGCGTGTGCTCGGCGCGGCCTTGTCCAGATCGATTTCGTGCAGCTTGTAGAAATCGGCCAGTTCGCGTTCGGGAATCAGTTCCACCCATTGGTCGGCGACGAGCTGTTCGAGGCGCAGCCTGGTGCTGCTCTCGCCCGCATAGATCAGCGCCTTGCTCGCCACGACCGGCCGCTCGTAGCGGTATTCGACGGAAAAGCCGTCCGTCTTGAGCCCGTGGATGGGGTAGTTCGTCGTGCCGACGCGGTACAGCCCGACCGCCAGCGCCGCGAGCACGAAGCCGGCGACGACCAGGCTCTGCTGCAGGGTCCAGCGCGGCAACACGGCAGGCGTCGGTGCCGGATCCCATGCCGGCAGGCGCAGGCGCGGCAGGCGTGCGGCGACCCGGTCGGGCCAGTCGGGCAGCTGCCAGTAGAGCAGGGTCAGCAGCGACACGGCGACGTTGATCGCCGAGCTGACGCGGATGAAAGGCGTGTCCGCCGGCGCGATCTGCTTCAGGTCGATGTAGTGGTAATAGACGTAGGCGAGGTTGGCGAGGCTGGCGCAGGTCCAGGCCAGGATCAGCGGCAGGCGCACGCGCGCCGGATCGAGCAGCAGCAGCATCGGCAGCAGCATCAGGATGTAGCGCTCGTGCATGCGCGGAGCGAGCATGAAGAACGCGACCGTCGCGAGCACGAAGGCCCAGGCCATCAGCGCGCCGCGTGCCTCGGGTTCGGTCGTGCGACGCAGGCGCAGGCCGAGGTGGATCGCCGCGGCGAGGATGGCGACGGCGGCATCGATCAGCGCCCAGATCTGCATCGGCAGGCCGAAGGCCATGCCGGCGTCCTTCTTCCAGTTCCAGCCGAGCAGCGCCCACAGGTTGTAGGCGTTGACCGTCATGTAGTTGTAGGTCTCGGCGGTGCTCAGGTACAGCGACGGCAGCCAGTCCCAGGCGCGCGACCACGCGAACGGCAGGACGATCAGCGCGAAGGTCGCCCCGCCGACCGCCAGTGCCGTGCCGACCTGTCGCAGCGAACCGCTGATCAGCAGCGCGATGCCGAAGATGCCGGCGTACAGCGCGCCCTGCGGCTTGAAGGCGAGGGCGATCGCGAAGACCAGCGCGGCCAGCGCGATATGCTGCGCCCGCCAGGCGCGCCAGCCGAGCACGATCAGCAGGCACAGCAGCGCCTCGGTCTGCCCCCACAGCGCGCCGGTGAAGATCATCGCCGGGTTGAGCCAGTACAGGCTGGCCAGTCCCCAGCCGCGTGCATCGCCCAGCTGCTCGCGCAGCACGCGCAGCAGCATCAGCGACACGCCGATGTCGCACAGCAGCGCCGGCAGCTTGATCAGGGCCGTGAAGTGCGCCGATCCGCCCCAGTCGAGAACGCGCGCGATCGTGCCCAGCGCCGCGAGTACGTACATGTAGAACGGCGGGTAGTCGGCGAAGTAGCCTTCCTTGTACAGATTCAGCGGATCGGCCGGATCGGAGGCGGTCAGCGCCCAGGCCTTGTAGGTGCCCGTGTCGTAGTGGAAGCCGCTGGCCCAGAGCAGCGGCAGGCGCAGCAGCACGCCGAGCGCGAGCCAGGCGATCAGCCGTGGCGCCGCCATCCGGTCCGGCACGGCAGCGGCCGACGGGACGGTGCGCCGGGCGATGAAACCGGCGAGCAGCAGAAAGACCGAGCCATACAGGCTCACGAACGCCACGGTATTCATGGCTGTCAGCGTTGTGGAGACACGAAGCCGCGCAGTTTACGCGTTATCATTTGCCAAGGCCGCGGCCGACGGCGCCGGGCGTCCACGAACTGCAGACATGAGCCGGGATCGATCCGCCAGCCGCTCTACATGGCCGATGCGCTTCGCCCGCTTCGTCGTGGTCGGCGGTTTCGCCACGGTGCTGATGTATGTCCTGCTCGTGATCGGTACCGAACTGCTCGGGATCGCGCCGGTGATCAGCTCGGTACTGGCCTACCTGCTCAGCGCGCTGGCGAACTACGCCCTCAATCACCGCTACACCTTCCGCAGCACCCAGGCGCACCGGATCGCACTGGCGCGCTTTGCCGTCGTCTCCGGCTGCGGCCTGCTGCTCAACGCCCTCATCATGTATGTCGGCACGGAGCTGTATTCTTGGCATTATCTGATCGCGCAGGTGCTGGCGACGGTCTGCGTGTTGTTCTGGAACTTCCTGGGGAGCCAGCTGTGGACGTTCCGCGCGTCCGCGGCGAGATGAACATGCCCGTCAAGCCGCCGATCCAGTTGTCGATCGTCATGCCCTGCTACAACGAGGAGGCCGTGCTGCCGGAGACGATCCGGCGTGTCTCGGCCGTGCTCGAGGGCCTGCGCGCCGCGGGCAAGATCGACGAGCGCAGCCGCATGGTCCTGGTGGACGACGGCAGCCGTGACCGCACCTGGGCGCTGATCGATGCCGCGTGCCGCAGCAACCCGTGGGTGTCCGGCATCAAGCTCGCCCGCAATCACGGCCATCAGAACGCGCTGCTGGCCGGTCTGTTCACCGCCGCGGGCGATGCCGTGATCTCGCTCGACGCAGATCTGCAGGACGATGTCAACGCGATCGGCGAGATGGTCGATCGGTTCATCGAAGGGGCCGACGTGGTGTACGGCGTGCGCCGGCGTCGCGATCTCGACAGCCTGTTCAAGCGTTCGACGGCGCGCGGCTTCTACCGAGTGATGAACGCGCTCGGTGTGAAGCTGGTCAGCGACCACGCCGACTACCGCCTGCTCAGCCGCCGCGCGCTGGATCATCTGCGCGACTTCCGCGAGGTCAACCTGTTCCTGCGCGGCATCGTGCCGATGCTCGGGTTCAGTTCGGCCTGCGTGTACTACGACCGCGCCGACCGTCACGCCGGCGAGTCCAAGTACCCGCTGCGCAAGATGATCAGCTTTGCACTGAACGGACTGACCTCGTTCTCGAACTTTCCGCTGCGCATGATCACCGCGCTCGGTTTCGTCGTCTTCGTTTTCGCGCTGGCGGCCAGCGCATGGATTCTGTACGTCGCGTTGTTCACCGGCCGCGCCGTGCCCGGCTGGGCCTCGACCGCGCTGCCGATGTACCTGCTCGGTGGCGTGCAGCTGCTGTGCCTGGGGGTGATGGGCGAGTACATCGGCCGCATCTACAGCGAAGTCAAGGCACGGCCGCGCTACATCATCGAGACGGTCGTCGATCCGCCGCCGGCGGAGCGGCACCGGGTCGAGGGCGCCGGGTCGCCGCTGCGGTAGCGCGGAGCGTGGCTGGCTCCGTCGATCCGGCCGGACCGACGAGGGCTCGGATTCTGAGCCTGGCGGCGGGCACAATGCCGCCATGGAGATCACCGACTTGTCCGAGCTGGAGCGCGAGGCGCTGTTCGAGCTGCTGTCCGCGGCAGGACCGGCTGCACCGGACGCGCCGGTCGTGCTGTGCGCGAGCGCGCGGCTGGCGCAGCATCTCCAGGACGCCTATGCGCGCTGGCAGCTGGCGCGGGGTGCGACGGCCTGGCCGACACCGCTCATGCGCACTGCGGAGTCCTGGCTGTTCGAACTGGGCGAGCAGCAGCGCCTGCGGTTGCAGACGCACCGGGCGCCCGTCGCGGACGTCCTGACCGAAACCGAATCGGCGCTGATCTGGCGCCTGATCGTCGCAGAGTCGTGCAGCGAACTGCCGCTGCTGCGCGAAGCCGACGCGGCGACGCTGGCTGCCGAGGCCTGGCGTCTGTGCGAGGATCACGACCTGCGCAGGCCCTTGCCCGCGGTGAATGCCGACGTCGAGCGTTTCAACCTCTGGGCGCAGGCCTACGCGAGGCGCTGCGAGCGCCTGCAGCGCGTCGATCGTGGTGTGCAGCGGCGTGCGCTGATCGAGGCCCTGGCGGCGCGACGGCTGCCGGCACCGGCGCGTCTCGTCCTCGCCGGCCATGATCGCTGCGCGCCGTGGCTGCAGGCGCTGATTGCCGCGCTGCGCGCGGCTGGATCGCAGCTGTACCGGCTGCGGGCGCCACGGCAGACGGCGAACATCAGTGCGCGCATCGCCGCGGATGCCGAGCAGGAGCTGCGGCTGGCCGCGGACTGGGTGCGCGAGCGGGCACGGGCAGAGCCGCGCTCGCGCATCGGCGTGATCGTTCCGGACCTGCAGGCGCGGCGTGCCGACGTGCTGCGCGTGTTCGACCAGGCATTGTGCGCCTCGGTCGATGCGTTGCCGCCGACTGCCGGCGAACGGCCGTACAACCTGAGCCTGGGTGAACCGCTGGCCGGCGTCGGCGTCGTGCAGTGCGCGCTGACGCTGCTGCGGCTGTGCGTCGGTCCGATCGATCTCGCGCAGGCGGGCGCCTTGCTGTGCAATCCGTACTGGGGCGCCGGCCCTGACGAGATCCTGGCCCGTGCCGACCTCGATCGCGTGCTGCGCGAGCGCGGCCATCTGCAGGTCGATCTGCCGCTGTTGGCCGGCCTGGCCCGGTCGCTGCCGCAGCCGGCCGGTCGTGCACGCTTCGAGCAGCTGTTGCGGCTGCGCACGCTCGGTGCGGCCGAGCCCGGCGACTGGGCCGAGCGTTTCGGTCACTGGCTCGACGCCGCCGGCTGGCCGGGACCGCGCACGCCCGACAGCGCCGAGTTCCAGGCGCTCGAGGCCTGGCGCGGCCTGCTGCGCGAGCTGGCCGGACTGGGCCGCGTCAGTGGACGGATCGGGGCATCCGGCGCGCTGGTGCAGCTCGAACAGCTGGCCCGGCAGCGCGTGTTCCAGCCACAGACGCCGCCGGTGAACATCCAGGTGCTCGGCGCGCTGGAGGCCGAGGGGCTCGACTTCGATGCGTTGTGGGTCCTGGGGCTGGACGACGAGCGCTGGCCGTCACGGCGCCCGGCCAATCCCTTCATCCCGCATGAGCTGCAGCGCCGCTTCGAGCTGCCGCATGCCTCGTCCGCGCAGGATCTGGCCTGGGCCGAGCGCATGACGGCGCGCTGGCGCGAGGCGGCCGCCGAAGTCGTGTTCAGCTGGGCGGCACGCGAGGAAGACCGCGAGCTGTCGCCGAGCCCGCTGATCGCGGCGGAAGCGCGGTCGGCGCGCCTGCATCCGGTCGATCCGATCGCTCCGGCCTGGCGTGCGGTGCAGGCCACCGGCCACGACGAGCAGCGCGCCGACGACCACGCGCCGCCACCAGATGACGAGGTGCCGGTGCCGGGCGGCGCGCGCCTGCTCGGCGACCAGGCGCGCTGTCCGTTCCGCGCGTTCGCGACGCATCGGCTCGGTGCGCAGCCGCTCGAACAGCCGGGCTATGGCCCCAATCATTTCGATCGCGGCCTGCTGGTGCATCGCGTGCTCGAACGTCTCTGGCGGGCGTTGCACACCCAGGCCGCGCTGCTCGCGCTCGACGATGCCGGACTGCGGCTGCGCATCGACGAAGCCGTGACCGCCGAGCTGGACGCGCTGGCGACCGCCAACCCGCAGCGGTTCACGCCGGCGCTGCGGCGCCTGGAGGTCGAACGTCTGCGCGCGCTCGTCGGCGAATGGATGGAACGAGAACGCGAGCGGCCGGCTTTCGTCGTCGAACTGCTGGAGGGCAGCCCGCCGTCGGCGCTGCGCGGACAGCAGGAGCGAGTGAGCTTCGGTGGCATGCAGCTGCAGTTGCGCCCGGATCGCATCGACCGGCTCGCCGACGGCAGCCGGCTGGTCATCGACTACAAGACCGCTGCGCGCCGGCCTGCGCCGTGGCGCGATGGTCGCCCGGACGAGCCACAGCTGCTGCTGTACGCGCTGACGCGGCCGGATGTCGCCGGCCTGGCCTATGCGCGTTTGCGCGCCGGGAGCGTCGGCTTCGACGGCCTGGGTGCGCAGGCCGATCTCGCGCCCGGCGTGCGCGACTACGCCGACGTCAAGGAAACCCGCGATGCGACCAGCTGGGACGGCCTGATGGGACGCTGGCGCGGGCAGCTCGAGACCTTGACCGGCGAGGTGCGGCGCGGACTGGCCAGCGTGACGCCCAAGCACCCGCGCCAGTCCTGCCGCGACTGCCATCTGCACGCCGTGTGCCGGATCCGCGAGCACGTCGCCGCGGCCGAGTTCGACGACGAAGCGGGAGTGGACGCATGAGCCCGGCGCCCGATCCGGTGGTCGATGCCGGTGAGCGTGCCGCGGCGCTCGATCCCGCGCGCAGCTTCATCGTCCAGGCGCCTGCAGGCTCGGGCAAGACCGAGCTGCTGACCCAGCGCCTGCTCGTGCTGCTCGGCACCGTCGATGAACCCGAGGAGGTCGTGGCGATGACCTTCACGCGCAAGGCTGCGGCGGAGATGCGTCAGCGCGTGTTCACGGCCGTGCGTGGCGCGCTCGACGAGACTCCGCCGCAGGACGCGCACAAGGCCACGACCTGGTCGCTGGCGCGCGCGGCGCTGGCGCGTTCGCGCGCCCGCGGCTGGCGGCTGGAAGACAATCCGCAGCGCCTGCGCGTGCTGACGATCGATGCACTGTGCGCGCAGATCGTGCAGCAGGCCCCCTTGACCGCCGGGGTCGGCGGGCGCGTCCAGATCACCGAGCAGGCCGAACCGCTGTATCGCGAGGCCGCACGCGCGACGCTGGCGATGCTGGAGCACGAGGGGTCGGCGGCGCGGGCGGTCGCGCGCGTGCTGCGTCACTTCGACAACCGCACCGCGGTGCTGGAGCAGCAGCTCGTCGATCTGCTGGGCAAGCGCGAGCAGTGGCTGGTGCTGGCCACGCGCGAGGGCCGCAGCGCCCGGCCACGCGAGGTGCTGGAGCGCACGCTGCAGTGGATCGTCGAGGACGCGCTGCAGCGGGCCACTGCCGTCGTTCCAGAGGCGCTGCGTGCGGCCTGGCTGGAGTCGGCGCGCCATGCCTCCGCGCAGCGCCAGGCCGAGGAACCCGACCTGCCCCTGCACCTGCTGCGCGATGGCCGCTGGCCATCGGCAGTGCCCGACGATCTGCCGCGCTGGCGCGCGCTGCTCGAACTGGTGTTCACCCAGGGCGATCCCCCCGACTGGCGGCGCACGGTCAATGCCAAGCAGGGATTTCCCGCGGGCCAGACCAAGGCGGAGAAAGCCCAACTCGGCCCTGCGCGCGACGCGCATCTGCAGCTGATCGACGCGCTGGCCGGGCTGCCGGGCGCCCGCTCGGCGCTGCTCGCCCTCCACACCTTGCCGGCACCCCGGTACGAGGACGCGCAATGGGACGTTCTGCAGGCGCTGCTCGATACGCTGCGCCTCGCGGCGGCGCAGCTACGCGTCGTGTTCGCCGCCCGCGGCGAGGTGGATTTCGCTGAAGTCGCCGCGCAGGCGATCACCGCACTGGGCGATCCCGAACGGCCCAGCGATCTGGCGCTCAAGCTCGACTACCGCGTCCGTCACCTGTTGATCGACGAGTTTCAGGACACGTCCAGCGTGCAATGGGAGCTGCTGCTGCGGCTGACCGCGGGCTGGATGCCGGGCGATGGGCGCAGCCTGTTCCTGGTCGGCGATCCGATGCAGAGCATCTACCGCTTCCGCGAAGCCGAGGTGGGGCTGTTCCTGCGCGCCTGGCGCGATGGCATCGGCGGTCTGTCGCTGGAGCCCCTGCGCCTGCGCTGCAATTTCCGCTCGCAGCCCGGCATCGTCGAGTGGGTCAACGCTGCGTTCGCGCAGGTGCTGCCGCCGGTCGCGGATCCCAATCGCGGCGCGGTGCCCTACAGCCCGGCACAGGCGGTTCGTGCCGCGGGCACGGCGCCCGCCGTCGGCGTGCACGCCCTGGTCGGGGCGGATGCCCGCGCCGAGGCGCTGCGCGTGCGCGAGCTGGTGCTCGCGGCGCGCGCGCGTGATCCGCAAGGCACGATCGCCATCCTGGTGCGCAGCCGCGGACATCTGCTCGATATCGTGCCGGTGCTGCGCGACGCCGGCATCGCCTGCCGCGCGGTGGACATTGAGAGCCTGGCCGAGCGGCCGGTGATCGGCGATCTGCGTGCGCTGACCTGGGCACTGCTGCATCCGCAGGATCGCAGTGCGTGGCTCGCGGTGCTGCGCGCACCCTGGTGCGGATTGACGCTGGCCGACCTGTACGTGCTGTGCGCGGACCTGCCGCGTCAGCTGAGCCTGCTGTCGGCGCTGCGTGATCCGGCGCGGCGCCAACGCCTGAGTGCGGAGGGCCGGCAGCGGCTGGCGCCGGTCCTGGACGCGATCGAGGCGGCGCTGGCGGTGCAGGGGCGGCGCCCGCTGCGGCGCTGGGTCGAGTCGGCATGGCTGGCGCTGGGTGGGCCGGCTTGCGCACGCGAACCCTCGGCATTGGCCGATGCGGCGGCGTACTTCGACTGCCTGCAGCAGGTCGCGCCGGGCGCGATGCTCGACGACTTCGCGCGCCTCGATCTGGCGCTCGCGCAGCTGCGGGCGGCGCCCGATCCGGGTGCCGACGGCCGCGTCAGCGTGATGACCATCCACAAGTCCAAGGGGCTGGAGTTCGACACCGTGATCGTGCCCGGCCTGGCGCGCGGAACGCGCAGCGATGGCGCGCCGTTGATCGCCTGGGCGCAGCTCAGCGACGTCGATGGGCAGGAACGGCTCGTGCTGGCGCCGGTGCACGCCACCGGCGACGAGCGCGACGCCAGCTACGACTACGTGCGCGCGCTCGACGCGGACAAGCAGTGCCACGAGGATGGACGGCTGCTGTATGTCGCCGCCACGCGCGCGCGCCAGCAACTGCATCTGCTGGCTGCGGTCGGACGTGACGCCAAGGGTAAGGTGGCGACGCCCCCGGGGCGCAGTCTGCTGGCGCGGCTGTGGCCCGCCGTCGCGGCGCAGTTCGAGGCCGCCGCCACGACGGCCGAGGTGTCGCCGGGCACCGCGCAGGCTGCCGCGGCGGAGATGCCGGCCGCGGACGTTCTGGCACCGCCGCTGCGGCGCCGGGTGGGCTGGACCGCGCCGGTGCTGCAGGCCGCGGTGCCGCTCGCGCAGGCGGCCGTCGGCGATCGTGCGGCCGCGCCGCAGTTCGACTGGGCCGGCGAGACCGCACGTTGTGTCGGCATCGTCTTTCACCGCTGGGTGCAGTTCATTGCCGGGGACGGCGTTGAGCACTGGCCGCCGGCGCGCTGTGACGAACTCGCTGCGGGCATCGAGCAGGATCTGCGCCGCGAAGGCGTGCGTGCGGCGCAGCTCGCGGCCGCATGCGACCGGGTGCTGGCCGCTCTGCGCAGCACGCTCGGCGATGCGCGCGGACGCTGGCTGCTGCGCCGCGAGCACGCCGAGTCTTACAGCGAACTGGCGCTGAGCGTGTCCGAACGCGAGCGCGTGCGTCGCCTGGTCATCGATCGCTGTTTCGTCGATGAGCATGGCGTGCGCTGGATCGTCGATTTCAAGACCAGCACACACGAAGGCGGTGACGCGGCCAGCTTCGTGCGCCAGGAGATCGAGCGGTACCGCCCGCAGCTTGAGGCTTACGTGCAGGCGCTGGCGGCGCTGTATCGTGGTTCTGCGTCGGAACGGCCGCTGCGCGCCGCGCTGTATCTGCCGCTGATCGAGGATCCGGCACTGCGCTGGGCTGAGTTGACGACCGTGGCGACTTGAGCCGGCGCGCAAACGCAAACGGCGCCTTGCGGCGCCGTCCGGCATGCGTGAGGGGCTTCAGCGTTCGAGCAGGTCCAGCTTGCCCGGCTTGCCGTCCCAGTCCTTGGCGTCCGCGGGCGGTTCCTTGCGTTCGGTGATCACCGGCCATTGCTTGGCCAGCTGGGCGTTGAGTTCCTTGAAATGTGCCTGATCCGCAGGCAGGTCATCCTCGGCGAAGATCGCCTCGGCCGGACACTCCGGCTCGCACAGCGTGCAGTCGATGCACTCCTCGGGATCGATCACCAGGAAATTCGATCCCTCGTGGAAGCAGTCCACCGGGCAGACTTCCACGCAGTCGGTGTACTTGCACTTGATGCAGTTTTCGGTGACGACGAAGGTCATGAGACGCTCTGGAAACGGGAACAGACGGTGCCGTAGTTTAAACGATCAACTCGCCGCAGGATCGTCGCCGGGCACCTCGGCACGCTCCGGCGCACGCGGCCTGAAGCTCAGGTCGAGCACGTGGGTCGTGTACGCGCCGCGGCGCCGGTCGTCGAAGAAGTGCCGAAGGCTGTGCCAGATGGTCGGAAAGGCGATGTCGTCCCAGGGGATCTCGTCTTCGGCCATCAGCATCACCTCGGAGCTCTCCGCGGTCGGTCCGAACGCCGGCGCGAGCAGGCGTCCGCAATGGATCATGTAGATCTGGCTGACATAGGGGACGTTGATGACCATCAGCAGCGTGCCCACCTCGACGTCGGCGCGCGACTCCTCGCGCGCCTCGCGCGCGGCACCGGCGGCGCTGGTCTCGCCCATCTCCATGAACCCGGCCGGGAAGGTCCACAGGCCGAGCCGCGGCTCGATCGCGCGGCGGCACATCAGGATGCGTCCATCCTCCCATTCCGGGATCACGCCGACGATCACCTTGGGGTTGCGGTACTGGATGTGTCCGCAGTTGCTGCAGACGTGGCGCGGCAGGTGATCACCGTCCGGTACGCGGTACTCGACGCTGTGCCCACAGGCGTTGCAGTAGCGAGGTTCCGGAAACATGCGCGATGGTCTGTTGCATCCGCGACGGCGCGGACCGAGCGCGCACTATAGCCGCTGAAGTGGATTTACGCGGAAAAATCGGAGAACATCCGCCTGCAAAACAAGCACCTTTCTGGATATCTGGGGGATGGTCATGAAGAAGCTCGGTGTGCTCGCCTTCGGCCTGATGGCGTCCACGGCAGTGTTTGCCCAAGAGGAGGCGGTGCCGGAGGCGGAGACCGACAGCGGTTACACGGAGATGGCGACCGATCCGGCCGACGTGCCGGAATCCCAGGACGAGGGCGCCGCAGCCGATGCCGATGGCGGCGCCGGCGACGAGGCGGCAGCCGAGACCGAGGCTTCGTCGGACACGTCCGGTACCGAGGAGAGCTACGCCTCGGGCGACGACACCGGCGATCAGGCCAGTGACGAGGCCGGGGACGAGGCGGGGTCCGGCGAGGAGCCGGGTGAAGGGCACAAGTTCTATGTCGGCGGCGATTACGTGTGGACCCACGTGTCGTTCTCGAAGCCCGCGCTGGGCGCGGCCTTCGGCGGCGAGGAACTCGACTCGAAGATGTACCGTGTCCGTGCGGGCATGCGTGTGTTCGAGGCCGTCGGGCTCGAGGTACAGGCCGGATTCGATGGCGGCAGTTCCGACAAACCGAACGACGGCGAATACAGCACCCAGCAGTTCTACGGGGTGTATCTGGTACCGACCGGCGTGCTGTTCGATCTCGTCGAGGTCGGTGGCGCGATCGGATACGCCAGCACCAAGCTCGAGCGCGGCAGTGCATCGGAGACGCTCAGCGGTGCGAGTTTCGGCGTCAACCTCGACATCCCGTTGTTCACCAGCGACGCGCTCGAATTGCGCGTGGGCGGTGGCGGCACGGTGTTCCGGGCGCAGAACTCGGCGCGCATCAGCGGCTATCACGCCGGCGTGCGCATCGACTTCCGCCTCTAACCTCCGCATCGTCGGACCCACGGGCGGCTGCGGCCGCCCGTTTCATGCGCCCGGCATGAGTCCGCTGGCTATAATGCGCGCCCCCACGCCGAAGTGGCGGAATCGGTAGACGCAGCGGACTCAAAATCCGCCGAGGCAACCCCTCGTGAGAGTTCGAGTCTCTCCTTCGGCACCACCGATCGCCACGGAGACCCTGCTTCGTGCGCCGATCGGATTTTCACTACGACCTTCCCCCTGAACTGATCGCCCAGCATCCGGCGCCGCGCCGCTCGGCCAGCCGTTTGCTGCATGTCGGTCGCGGCGATGCCCTGCACGATCGGCGCATCGCCGATCTGCCGGGTCTGCTGTCGGCCGGCGACCTGCTGGTGTTCAACGACACGCGGGTGATTCCGGCGCGTCTGTTCGGACGCAAGCCGACGGGCGGCCGCGTGGAGATTCTCGTCGAGCGCGTGCTCGACGCACATGAGTTCATCGCACAACTGGGCGTCAGCAAGAAGCCGAAAGCCGGCGGGACGATCCTGGTCGGCGATGCGGACCGCCTGACGGTGCTGGGCCGCAACGAGGATCTGTTCCGGCTGCGCTACGAGGGTGGGGATGGCGTGCTGGCCTTCCTGGAGCGGGCCGGACGGCTGCCGCTGCCGCCGTACATCACGCATGACCCGGACGCCGAGGACCGCGAGCGCTACCAGACCGTGTTCGCGCGCGAACCCGGTGCGGTCGCCGCGCCGACGGCCGGCCTGCATTTCGACGAGGAGCTGCTGGCGGCGGTGCGCGCGCGCGGCGTCGAGACGGCGACGCTGACCCTGCACGTCGGCGCAGGCACGTTCCAGCCGGTGCGCGTCGAGGATCTGGCACAGCACCGCATGCACGCGGAGCGCTACAGCATCGGACCGGAGCTGTGCGCCGCCCTCGTGCGCGTGCGCGAGCGCGGCGGCCGGGTCGTCGCGGTCGGCACGACGGTCACCCGTGCGCTGGAATCCGCCGCGCTGGCCCAGGATCGCGAGGCGACGCTGCTGCCGGCGTCCGGCGAGACGCGCCTGTTCATCACGCCGGGATTCCGCTTCCGCGTCGTGGACCGGTTGCTGACCAATTTTCATCTGCCCGAGTCCACGCTGATGATGCTGGTCTGCGCCTTCGGTGGCTACGAGCGGGTGATGCGCGCCTACCGTCACGCGGTCGCGCAGCGCTACCGCTTCTTCAGCTACGGTGATGCGATGCTGCTGGATCGCTGAGGAGCGGTTCACGGAAGCGGCGTGACGCTGGTGTATGCTGGTGCCATTCCCGCAATCGAGCCTCACGACCGGAGCCGCCGCATGGATCGCCGACTGCTGCAGGATGTGTATCTGTTCAGGGAGTTCTCGGAAGACGAGCTCGCCGGCGTCGAGGCGATCGCGCAGCGCAAGGCGCAGAATCCCGGCGACGTGCTGTTCAACGAGGGTGATGCCGCCGACGCCCTGCTGATCATCAAGCATGGCTCGGTACAGATCGCCCAGGCCGGCGAGAACAACACGATCATGTTGGCGACGCTGGGCACGGGCGCGCACTTTGGCGAGATGTCCTTCCTTGACGGCGAGCCGCGCTCGGCCACCGCGCGCGCCATGGAGCGCTCGGAGATCGTCCTGATCCGCTATGACGCGCTGCGCAAGCTGCTGGACGCCCATCCGTCGCTGGCGGTGAAGTTCTACCGCGCGCTGGCGCAGTACCTCGGCAGCCGTCTGCGTGCGACCAGCAGCGATCTCAATTTCGCACGCAGCCGCAAGCGCTGATCACACCCGCAGTAGCGGACGGCGGTCCACGACGAGCCGCAGCGGCCACAGCAGCAGGTTGAACAGCGCGCTGGCCAGCACACCGCCGACCAGGCCGCACAGCAGCGCGTCGATCGTCAGCGGCAGGCCCGGACGGAAGTTCTCCAGGACGCCGTAGGCGATCGAAGGCTCAATGTGGCGAGCCAGGTACCAGAGCTTCTGGCCGAGGTGACCGTAGCGCAGGATCGCCAGCCCGTGCTCCATCTCGGCGAGTCGCCGCCGTTCGTCCGCGATCTTGTCGCCGATGTCGCGCAGCGCCGGCTTGTCGTCGTTGCGAAAATCCCGTGTCATCGCATCGAGGTCACCGCGGTAGTGGCGGTCGGCGTTCTGCTGGTATTGCGCGACGCTGTCGGCCAGCGCCTGCCGGTAGCCGCCATAGCGCTGCGTGTAGTGATCGATGAACTGCGGAATCTGCAGGAACAGCGCCAGGCCCGCGGCAAACAGCAGGCGATCGAGCAGGCCGGTGATCAATCGCATTGCAGCACTCCTCGCAAGGGCGCAGCGACCGTACGCGCTGGCCCCGCGCCCTGTCAAAGCGGCGCGCTGCAGCCCGGACGCGTGCGTGGGACAATTCGCGCCTCATTCGCAAGCCCTGTGCACGGGATCCGCTGACGTGAAGTTCGAATTACTCGCCACCTGCGGCGCCGCACGGCGCGGACGCCTGATCTTCGAGCGTGGCGAGGTCGAGACGCCGGCTTTCATGCCGGTGGGGACCTACGGCACGGTCAAGGCGATGACGCCGGAAGAACTGCGCGACATCGGCGCGCAGATCATCCTCGGCAACACCTTCCACCTGATGCTGCGTCCGGGCGAGCAGACGGTGCGTGTGCTCGGCGGACTGCACCGCTTCATGCACTGGGACGGCCCGATCCTGACCGATTCCGGTGGCTTCCAGGTGTGGAGCCTGTCCGGTCTGCGCAAGATCACCGAGGAGGGCGTGAAGTTCGCGTCGCCGGTCAACGGCGACCGCATCTTCCTGACGCCGGAGCGGGCGATCGAGGTCCAGCACGCGCTGGGTTCGGACATCGTCATGCAGTTCGACGAGTGCACGCCGTACCCGGCCACTGAGAAGCAGGCGCGCAAGTCGATGGAGCTGTCGGCGCGCTGGGCACTGCGCTGCAGGAGCGCATTCGCAGCCAGCAACACGGCCGAGCCGCGTAACGAGGCGCTGTTCGGCATCGTCCAGGGCGGCATGTACCCGCATCTGCGACTGGAATCGCTGCAGCGTCTGGGTGAGATCGGCTTCGACGGCTATGCGGTCGGCGGCCTGTCGGTCGGCGAACCGGAGACCGAGCGCCTCAAGGTGCTGGATGCGCTCGGGCCGGCGCTGCCGCGCGAGCATCCGCGTTATCTGATGGGCGTGGGCACGCCGCGCGATCTGGTGCAGGCGGTGGCACGCGGCATCGACATGTTCGACTGCGTGATGCCGACGCGCAACGCGCGCAACGGTCATCTGTTCACCAGCGAGGGCGTGGTCAAGATCCGCAACGCGGTGCATCGCGACGACGCGCGGCCGTTGGATCCCGCGTGCGACTGCTACACCTGCCGCCACTACTCGCGGGCCTATCTGCACCATCTCGATCGCTGCAACGAGATCCTCGGTGCGCGCCTGAACACGATCCACAACCTGCGCTACTACCAGAACCACATGCGCGCGATCCGCGACGCGATCGGGCAGGGACGGTTCGACCGCTTCGCGGCGGACTTCCTCGACAGCCCGGCCGGTGCGATCAGCCACAGCAAGTCGCGTGCGGCCGAGACGGCCACGTAGCGGTTCGGACGAACGATGCCGGAGATCGGGTTCATATTTACATCGATCTATGTAAACTACTCCGGCAAACAGAACGCAAGGCGGCCGGCGAGCCGCGGGCAACCCGCTGCGTCCACGAGGGGAGAATCGGGTGCGGAGCAGTCTCGGAAGTGGGCTCGCGCTGAGCGCCTGGCTGGTCGCCAGCGGCGCTGCAGCGGCCGGCTGGAACGTGGACTGGGGGCCGGGCTTCGACATTGCCTGGACCCACAAGCTCGCGGCAGGTGCGCAGTGGCGTCTCGCATCGCGCAACGACGGTTTCATCGGCAAGTCCAACCTCGATCCTGCGCTGTGTGCGGAGGACGCCTGCCTGTCCCTGACACGCGACAACCTCGAGCCCCACCAGCGCTGGATGGCCGCGCCGGGTTCCGCGTGGCAGCTCGGCGACGAGGCCGATCTCACCCATGGCCGCGGTGAGGTCACCAGCGCGGTGGCACGCTGGCGTTCCGACCTGAAGATCGGCGGCGGCGACGGCAGCTGGGGCCTGCATCTGGGCTGGCAGGCGTTCTATGACGGCGTGCTCGACCGCCAGCGCATCTCCAATCCGAACCTCATCGTCGAAGAAGGGCCGGCGCCGGGCGTCGCCACCACGCTCCGCGCCCCGCGCGGCGCGCGCGCCGACAACGGCCGCCAGTTCGACCTGCGCGAGGCCAACGTCTTCTTCCGCCTGCCGTCGTTCGCCGACCGCGAGATCGACGTGCGCATCGGCCGCCAGTACGTGAACTGGGGTGAAGCGCTGTTCGCGATCTCCGGCACGCTCAACTTCGTCACGCCGGTCAATTTCAACAATTTCTTCCGCCCGACCATGGATCTCGACGAGGCCGTCGATCCGGTGGCGATGATCCATCTGCAGACGCTGCTGACGGACGCACTGGCGCTGGAAGCCTATTACCAGTTGGAGTGGCGGCCCTACACGCTGCCGGCCCGCGGTTCGCTGGGCTCGTTCATCGTCGACATCGGCACCGAGGCGCAGAACCGCGGCGAGCTGTCGGACGATTCGCTGCCGCTGCCGTTCGGCAAGACGCCGGAGGACCCGCTGCAGCTGCAGCGGGAACTGACGCCCGTCGTCGGCCTGATCAGCGACACCGCTGGTTCGGTGCCGCGTCTGGACAACGTCGAACCGCGTGCCGATGGCCAGTACGGCATCAGGCTCGGCTGGTTCTCCGAGGAACTGCTCGGTGGCACCGAGTTCTCGGTGTACTTCGCCCGCTATCACGCACGCCTGCCGGCCGCCAGCTTCATCGCCGCGCAGGCCAGCTGCACCACGCGCGAGGGCAGCGCGACGGGCGAGGACGTGCAGCCGGCGCCATTCCCGCAGGGCCTGTTCAACTTCCTGCGTGCCTGCGGTCGTGACGTCAACAGCCCGTCCGGACTCATCGGCCTGCTGCAGAGTCTCAACAACGGCGACAAGCTGGTCGGCGACGGCTACGACGCCCTGCCCCTGTCCAGCGCAGCGCTGTTTCTCGAGTATCCGGAGGATATCCAGGTGTTCGGCGTCGGCTTCAACACGGCGGCGCTGGGGCTGACCTGGACCGGCGAACTGGCCTACCGTCCCGATCATCCGTTCCAGGTCGATCTGGAAGACCTGGTGTTCGCCGCGCTGCAGCCCGCGTTTCCGCGCAACGAGCTGCCGCTGTTTCCGTCGCAGGCCGGCCAGCTCGATCCGCTGACGCCGCTGCTGCAGGTTCTGGCGCCGCGGCTGTCGTTCGGCCAGCTCGCCGGGGCCACGTTCACCGACCGGCGCAATGCGGTGCCGGACCATGTCACCGCCTATCGCGGTGGCACGCCGGGCGAAGTCGAACCGGGTTCCTATATCCGTGGCTACGAGAAGTTCGACTTCTGGCAGGGCTGCCTGGGCATCGCCAAGATCCTGGGCACCGAATGGCCCTGGCTGGGCGCGGACCAGGCGGCGCTGCTGTTCGAACTGGGTGCGACCTACGTGCCGGGCCTGCCGCCGCTTTCCGTGCTGCAGCTCGATGGCCTGGCGACGACCAACACGCACTTCTCGCCGGGCATCGAGGAAACCGGCGATGCGCTCAAGATCAATCCCTACCAGACGGATGCCAGCGGCTTTCCGACCCGCCTCGCCTGGGGCTACAAGGCCGCGGCGATCTGGTCTTACGACGATTGGCTGTTCGACGGGCTGCGTCTGCGTCCGCAGCTGATCCTGTTCCACGACGTCAACGGCATCACGCCGGGTCTGGGCGGCAACTTCCAGGACGGCCGCAAGATCGGCCTGGCCGGTCTGGCCTTCAACTACCGCAACACGCTGGGCCTGGCCTTCGACCAGTTCATCTTCTTCGGCGGCGGCGACGGCAACCGCCTGCGCGACCGGGATTTCCTCAATGTGTCCGTTTCGTACCAGTTCTGAACGTCGTCAGCGGGGGGGACTGCTGCTGTGGGCGCTCGTGATCCTCGTCGGCGCGGCGGCTGGCGCCATGCTGGTGTTCCAACTGGTGCTCAAGGACCTGCAGGCGAACCTGCTGGTGACCGACGAGAATCTGCTCGCCTATGTCGATCAGCCGCTGGAGGTGCAGGCCAGTGTCCTCAACGCGCTCGACATCGCGCTCGATGAAGTGGTCAGCACCCAGGTGCCGGTGGACACCCGTGTCAGCGTCCCGCTGACCGAGGCGCTGTCGCTGGTCGTCGCCTTCGACACGGTCGTGCCGCTGAAGACCGACGTCACCGTGAAGGACAGCATCGTCCTCGAGCAGAACATCGACATCGACACGGTGGTGCAGGCGGATCTGCTCGGCGAGACCTTCGAACTGCCGCTGCGCGGCAGCTTTCCGGTGCGGGCGCGGGTGCCGGTCAATCTGATCGTGCCGGTCGATCAGGACCTGAGGCTCAAGTTCACCGCGCCGATCAAGGCGCGGCTGCACCAGAAGCTCGACGTGCCGCTCCAGACCGTGATCGTCGCCGACGTGCCGCTGAAGACGCGCATGAGCGTGCCGGTGCTCAATGATCTGCAGGCCACGGCCGACGTGCGCCGGGAGCCGCCGCTGCCGGTCAGGCTCAATTACGCCGATCTGGCGATCCCGGTCGGCCGGCTCGGTTTCGGCTTCGCCGACGACGGCGCGCAGGCCGCCGTGGCGCAGCCATGACGCTGCGCGCATCGGGGCGGACGCGCCAGTCCGGCGTCGGTCTGCTGCCGGTGCTGGCCGTGCTGCTGCTCGCGGCTGCGGGCGGTGCGCTGATCGCGTGGTGGATCGTCAGCCGTGTCGATCTGACCCTCCGGCTGCGCAACCAGCCGGTGATGGCGGTCATTCCGCAGGATCTGACCGGTCGGGCGCGCGTCAGCGGCAAGCTCGATCTGCGGCTCGACGAAACCATCCGCACGCGCATACCCATCGACCAGCCGGTGCAGATTCCGGTCAGCGACACCGTCACCGTCATCGCGCATTTCGACGGCGAGATCCCGCTGAAGATGAACGTGCGTCTGAAGGACCGCATTCCGCTGAAGCAGGTGGTCAAGCTGGATACGACGGTCGAAGCCTATCTGCCGGAACTGGGCAGCACGCTGAAGATCCCGCTGCGCGGCAAGATTCCCATCGATACCGTCGTGCCGGTGGACATGATCATTCCGGTCGATCAGCCGGTGCGGCTGACCTTCACGCGGCCGGTGACGGCGTCGATCCGGCAGACCCTGACCGTGCCGCTCAAGACCGTGATCGAGGCCGAGGTGCCGATCGCCGCCGGCCTGCAGGTGCCGGTCCTCAACGATCTCGAAGCGCGGGTCAAGATGCCGTCCGCACCGGCGCGCGCCGTGATCACCGAAGCGGACCTGACGCTGCCTCTGCGCACGCTCAAGCTGCGGGTCAACGAATCCGCAGCCCGGCCGGAGCGGCAGCCATGAGCCGGCGCGGTGGGCACCTTCCTGCGCGCGTCGGCGCGGCGCCGACGGCGGAAGTTCCGGCTGCGGAAACGCCGGTCAAGTCCGTGGTGCACGGAAGAGGACCGGCCGGCTGGATCATCGGCGCTGCCGGCGCGCTCGGCGCATTGCTGGCCGGCGTCTGGCTGGCCGGGTGGCTGTGGCTGCACCTCGTCATTCACATTCCGATCAGCGACCAGCCGGTGGGCATTGCGTTGCCCGCAGAGTTCGGCGCGACCGCGAAGGTGACCAACGTCCTCGACGTGGCGATGAAGGGGGAGATCGCGACGGCGGTGCCGTTCAGGCAGGCGCTGACGGTGCCGCTGCGCGGCCGCTACGACCTCGACGTGGAGCTCAACGCCCAGGTGCCGGTGCAGTTCGAGGTGATCTACGACGGCACCCTTCCCGTGGATACCTCGGCGAAAGTGACCATCCGTACCGGCATCAACTACAAGAACCTCAAGTCGCTGCGCAACCTGACGATCCGCACCGCGCTGCCGCTGAAGTTCCAGCTGCCGGTGCACCTCAGGATTCCGATCCGGGAAGTGCTCGACGTGAGCTACAGCGGACCTCTGTCGGCGGACCTCGATCACGATTTGAAGACGACGGTCGACACGGTGCTGCGCACGCGCCTGCCGATCGACCAGACCGTGCGCACGCCGGTGACCGCAGCGATCCCGCTGCGCATCCGGCCGGACCAGGCGCAGACGCGCCTGATCCTGACCCGGCTGGATGTCGTGTTGCGGCCGAGCACGATGCTCGACTTCGGCGTGGCGGCCGAGGACCGCCGCGGCGGGCCGCTGCGTGTCAGCAATCCCTACGGTCCGCTGGATCGGGACGGCCCGGAGGTACGGCCGGACCTGCGCTGACCACTCGGGCACCGCTGCTGTCCGTCCTGCGCAGGCGGCTGAACGCGCGCCAGAACTGGATGCGCGGCAGATCCTCGGCGATCTCCTCGGTCTGGCCGTGAATGCGATGCGCGATCTCGTCGAGGCGCTCGACGTGGACGACGACGCGGAAGATCGCCAGCATGAATTCCAGTCCGATGCGCAATGCGCCGACCACGGCGAGAAAGGTCGCCGGGCCGACAATGACGAGCCAGGCCACGCCCTGTCCCCAGGACTCGCGGAAACCCATCGCGATCCGGTACAGGGTCAGCAGCGCGGCGAACACGATGCCCAGGCCGTAGATCGTCGGCAGCAGCCTGGGCGTCAGCATCTCGGAGAACTGCACGTCCGCCAGGCCGAGGACCAGCCTGCGGATCTCGCCGAACGGGGATACGCCCACCGGACGCTGTTCGCTTTGGGATTCCATCAGGCTATTCTCCGCGTCCTGCGCGCACTCGGGACAGTGCCATCGAATGATGGTACTATCTCCCCGTGCCGCGTGACGATGCAAGCGGAACGGGCGTACGGCAGCGACCGGCGCGCCGCCCCGATCCGGCCTGGGGAGATCATCTGTGGCGCGTAAGGCGATGGCGCAAAAAGCTCTGGAAGACAACAGCCGTCTGGGTGCCGGCATGTTCCGCCGCGTCACGCAGGTGCTGCAGAACCTGCCCGGCGCAGAACTGGTGCAGCGTCAGCTGGAACGCATCGAGCAGCTGCTGCTGACCGAGCTCAAGGCGCGCATGGATCGCATCGAGGCGGACATCAAGCCCGGACAACAGGGCTTCGTCGTCGTCGGTGCGATGGTGGACGCGGGGCGTGCGCGGGGCCTCGCCGAGCGCATGGCGGCGCTGCTCGAGCAGGCCGATGCGCAGGACCGCGAGCAGGCCTACGAGGCGCTGTTCCATCAGTTCATCGGCGAACTGGTGCCGGACGAGGCGCGTATTCTCGGGGCCCTCTCCGACGGCTCGACCTATGCGCTGATCCACATCAGCGAGCGCTTCATGGGACGCACTGGCCGGCGCATCGCCGAAAACTTCAGCAACGTCGGCAAGCCGGCGGGCGTGAAACTGCTGGAACTCGTGCCAGCCTATGTCGGACATCTGCTGTCGCTGGGACTGGTCGAGTTCGGCGCCGAGGACAAGGCGCAGGAGATGAAGTACCAGATCCTGGAGAGCGACGTCGCCGTCCGGCAGGCGATCACCACGGCGACCGGTTCGGCGGAGACGCCGGTGCGCTTCCGGCGGCAGACGCTGCGCATCAGCGAGCTTGGCAAGCGCTTCTGGACCGCCTGCCAGCCCGATGCCGTCGGCGGTGAGGTCATCGAGGGTCGGGTCGAAACCTGATCCTGCGTCGCGGCGCGGCGATCCATACAACACTGGGGGAGAGCGATGGAGGAAGCGGCAGGTCTGGGTCTGCTGGCGAAAGCCTGGGCGAATTTCCGGGGGGACATCTGGCTATATCTGTCGATGCCGATCACCAGCGGCATCGTCGGTTACGTGACCAACGTCATCGCCATCAAGATGATGTTCTATCCGCTGGAATTCCTCGGCATCAAGCCGCCGTTCCTGGGCTGGCAGGGCATCATTCCGCGCAAGGCCGGCAAGATGGCGTCCATCGCCTGCGACACGCTGGTTCCGCGGCTGATCACCGAGCGCGAGATCTTCGACCGCCTCGATCCGGACCGGGTCGCCGAGGAGATCGAAAGACCCATCCTGGCGCTGGTCGAGAACCTGATGGAAGAGATCATGACCGAGTACCAGCCGACGATCTGGGAGACGCTGCCGGTCGCGGTGCGCAACCTGATCATCAAGCGCGTGCAGGACGACGCGCCGGAAGTCGTCGCGCAGGTGATGAACGAGATTCGCAACAACATCGAGACCGTGTTCGACCTCAAGGACATGGTCGTCACCACGCTGGTGCGCGACAAGCAGCTGATCAACACGGTGTTTCAGGAGACCGGCAAGCAGGAATTCAAGTTCATCGGCAATTCCGGCTTCTACTTCGGCTTTGCCTTCGGTGTCCTGCAGATGATCGGCTGGACGTTCTACCAGGCGAACTGGCAGTTGCCGCTGTTCGGTCTGCTGGTCGGTTACGCGACGAACTGGATCGCGCTGGAGATGATCTTCCGGCCGCTGACGCCGCTGCGCATCGGCCCGATGATGATCCACGGGCTGTTCTTCAAGCGCCAGAAGGAGATTTCACGCGATTACGCGCGCCTGATCGCCGACGAGATCGTCACGCCATCCAACATCATCGAGGCCGTGCTCAAGGGGCCTTACGCGGACCGCGTGTTCAACATGATCGCCAAGCACATCAAGCGCACCATCGACGAGCAGTCCGGCGTCGCTCGCCCGTTCGTCGCCTGGACGGTCGGCACCAAGCGCTACGTGACGATGAAGGAGGCGGCCGTGTCGCGCATCGTCGCCAAGCTGCCGGAAACGGTGCGTTCGATCGACGGCTATGCCAAGGAAGCGATGGATCTGGGCAACACGCTGGCCAGCCGTCTGGAAGTGCTGCCGGCGCCGGAGTTCGAGGGCATGCTGCGTCCGGCGTTCAAGGAGGACGAATGGATCCTGATCGCGGTCGGCGCGGCGCTGGGCGCGCTGGTCGGTGTCGGTCAGGTCATCGCGTTCAAGCTGCTGGGATCGGGCGCTGCCAGTGCCGCGGGTCAGGCGGTGTCGGCGCTGGCGCGCACGGCCGGTCTGGCATGAGCGCCGAGCTGATCGTCATCACCCTCGTCTGCTTTGCCGGCGGCGTCGTGCTGTCGATGTGGCACACGCGGCGCCGGTTCCGCGCCCATCTCGCCGATCGCATCGCCCGCGAGGTCGAGCGCGAGCTGGCCCGGCGCGCCCTGAACCGATTTGCCGCACAGCAGCAGGATTCGCAGCAGCCGCCATCGGCATGACGTGTGCCTGAGGCGCGGTTTGCGGGTTCACGGATGAAATCGGGCACCTGGCTAGGGGCGGGTCTGACCGCGATGGCGGCGGCCTGCGGTCCGGTCCACGCGCAGGGCGAACTGCCGGATCTGCTGGCGTGCATGCGCGCCAACGTGCCGGAACAGGGGCGCATCCAGGACCTCGAACTGACCACCCACGAAGGCGAGTCGGTGCGCCAGCTCAAGGCAAGGCTGTACGGACGCGAGCAGCCCGGCGAACTCAGCCTGACCCTGCAGGTGCGCGCACCTGCCGATCTCCGGGGCGCCGCCTGGCTGTTCCGGCGCAGGCGCGCCCGGGACGGCAGGGTCGGCGACGAGACCTTCGTCTACCTGCCCAGCGTCGGCAGGGTGCGGCGCGTCAGTGGCGGTGGCGAGGATCAGCGCCTGTTCGGTACCGCGCTCAGTTTCGAGGACGTGTATCAGCTGCTGTCGTCGTTCTCCGGCGGGGCGATGTCACTGGGGCCGGCCTCCGAGATCGCCGGGCGACCGGTGCGGCGCATCTCCATCCTCGCTGCGCCGGATACGCCGGCGAGCTACGACAGGATCGTGGCCGAGGTCGATCGCGCGTCCTGCGTCGTGGTCGCTGCGGAACTGTCCCGGCATGGTCAGGTGCAGAAGCGCCTGTACGCGGCGCCGGACGCGCAGCGGCGGCTGGGGTCGCACTGGTATCCCTCGCTGGTCACGGTGGAGGACCGGCGCAAGGGGATCCGCACCGAGTTGCGCGTGCTGCAGGCGGAGCTGTCGCCCAGGCCGCCGTCGCGCTACTTCGAGCCGGCGTCGTTCTTCCGTGAGTGATGCGCTGCTTGGCGCCCCGGGTAGGAATCGAACCTACGACCCCGCGCTTAGGAGGCGCGTGCTCTATCCACTGAGCTACCGGGGCGGTGATGGGCAGGTCGAGACGGCGGATCGCCGCTCCGCATGGCGCTGCGGGCATCTCGCATCGACGCTGCCGAGCGCCACCGTGTTGCTACTGTGCTTGCCCGCCGCCTGCGCGCGGCGCAGAGTGTACAGGCTGTGGATGTCGGGCGTCTCGTGCCGGCCTGAAAGCGGCAAGGCCGCACAGCGGTCGCGGTCCGTGCCCGGCGCAGCGTCATCCGGCGAGAAGTAGGCCGTGTCAGCTCGGCTCTTATCAAGCTGGATTCACAATAGCGCCGATTTTCTTGTTTTTGCAGGATTTCAGGTTTAGCATCCGGAATCATCCGTTCTGAGCGCCGCACGGGGATCCGCGGCAGGTGAGAGGCTCATGGCTATGACGCGTTCCTGGTCCGTTGTCGCGCTGGCACTCGCGGTGTCTGTCTTGTCCGGCTGCGGCGGCGATGCGCAGTTGGGTGATACCGGGAACACGCTCGGTGGCAGTACGGGGGGGACGACTGGGGGCACGACCGGCGGCACCACGGGTGGTACGACCGGGGGCACGACCGGCGGTACGACCGTCACGTACCGGGCCGGGTACCTCGACGGCACAAGTTTCGTCAGCGGTCAGATCTTCGTCGCGGACGGCGAACTCGACGCTGGTGGTCAGACAGCGCTACGAGTGGACATCGTCGATGACACGGGTGCGCGCGCCCAGAACGTCAGCGCCACTGTGACGTTCAGCTCGGATTGTTCGGCCGCCAACAGCAGCCGTCTGCAGCCGGCGATCGTGACGACCACCACCGGACGGGCAGATACGACATATGTCGCGCAAGGTTGTGCGGGACAGGACACGCTGCGCGCGCTGGTCGAGATCAACGGTGTCACGCTGACCGCGGTCGGCGTTGTCAATGTGCAGCCGTCCGAAGTGGGCGCGGTGCAGTTCATTTCCGCGACGCCGGCGGTGATCGGGATGAGTGGCAGCACCATCCCCGGCCAGTCGACGGTGGTATTCAAAGTCGTGGACAAGAGCGGTGGCGCGGTGCCGGGCCAGGACGTGCAGTTCTCGCTCAGCACCACGTCCGGAGGTATTTCCATCACGCCCACGCAGGCCACGACCGACAGCCAGGGACTCGTCCAGACGCTGGTCCAGGCCGGCAGCGCGCAGGCATCCGTCCGCGTGCGCGCCGACACTACGGATCCGGTTTCAGGATTGCCGGTGCCTCCGGGAGTTTCGGATCCGATTGCCGTGACGACTGGACTGGCCGATGCGGACAGCGTGTCGGTGGCCAGCGAGAAGCTCGCGCTGGACGGTACCTGCGACGGCGAAAGCGCGAAGGTCTCGGTGCGCCTCGCCGATCGCTACAACAACCCCGTTCCCGGCGGGACGCAACCGGTATTGACCACCGAGGGCGGCAAAATCTCGGGCAGCTGCATCACCGCGGATGCGTCGGCGGATGCGGAAGCCGGTGTGTGCTCGGTGCTGTTGGTCGTGCAGAATCCACGCCCGGCCAATGGGCGCGTGTCCTTGGTCGGTTATGTGTCCGGCGAGGAAAGCTTCACCGACAACAATGGCAACGGCTACTTCGACGCAGGCGATACCTTCGCCGACCTGCCGGAAGTCTTCAATGATGACAACGAGAATGGTGTGTACGACCCGGGCGAGTTCTTCGTCGATGCCAACGCCAACCAGGCTTACGATGGCGGCAATGGTGTCTTCGACGGCTACGTTTGTGACTCGCCAGGTGTGAACTGCCGTTCGACGCCGATCAATGTCAGCGGGCAGTTGGTCGTGACCTTTTCCGGTCGCGTGCCGTCGAGCGCGACCAGCGGGGTTGCCGTCTCTGTCGGTGCGCCGAACTCGTACAACGGCAGCGAGCTGCTCTTTGTCGAGAAGAAGGCCCTAGCCGATATCGCCGTCCTGGTGCGGGATGTCAACGGCAATCCGATGCCCAGCGGCACGACGTTCACTCTGAGTTCGACGCTGGGCACCGTGTTGCCTCCGGCGACGGTCGGACCGTTCAATTCTTCGGACCCGAGCGCGGCTGCGAATACCTACTTTTTCACGCTCCAGAGCCCGAACGGCGATGAGCCTGACACCGGCATCGTAACGATCGACGTGGTCGTTCCGGCGAGCGCGTGCACCGGCGCGACGACCACATCCGTGCGCCTGTTCACGGTCAAGTTCCAGCCGCCCCAGCCGACTCCGACACCGGCACCGACGCCGTAACTGGGTAGGGGCCGTGAATGGCCCCGGGCGCTGGTATGCGTGCGCTACACGCGCGCCAGTAGCCGCTGCGCAGCCAGCTGCCCCAGCCCCAGCACCAGCGCGATCAGCCCGACGCCGAAGCGCAGCTGCACTTGGTCGCGTTCGCGGCGGATCTCGCCTTCGACCTCGGCCTGGACCATTTCGCGCATGCGTGCGAGGCCGGCGGCGTCGGGCTGCAGGTGCGGGCCGCGGCGCTGCAGGTCGAGCCGGAGGTTGAGTTCGACCGACGCGGCGATGTCTTCCTCGCTGTAGGTCGGCAGTTCGTACCACTTCTGCCCGTAGTAGCCGCACAGGCCGACGCCCAGCGACAGCAGCAGTGCGGGCAGGGTGCGGAAGGGCGGGCGTGTCGGGGTCATCGGCGTGTGGAGCGGGAACGGGTCGCCGATTGTACGCACTCCATCGGTCGGAACCGGCGCGCCGCCTGGGGGAATTTCACGACGCGGCGGCGCGTCCCCGCGTGGAATAATCCGCCCACTTCAGGTCGCGGGAGTTCACCATGCGTATCGGCACACCGCGGGAAATCAAGAACCACGAATACCGCGTCGGCCTGACACCGGCCGGCGTGCGCGAGTTGGTCCACCATGGCCATACGGTGTTGATCGAGACCGCGGCGGGACTGGGCATCGGCATCAGCGACGAGCAGTACGCCGCCGCCGGCGCGCGCATCGTCGGCACCGCGGCGGAGGTGTTCGCGCAGGCCGATCTGATCGTCAAGGTCAAGGAGCCGCAGCCGGCCGAGTGCGCGATGCTGCGCGAGAACCAGGTGCTGTTCACCTACCTACATCTGGCGCCCGATCCGGAGCAGGCCAGGGGGCTGATCGAGTCGAAGTGCATCGCCATCGCCTACGAGACGGTGACCGACGGCCGCGGCGGACTGCCGCTGCTGGCGCCGATGAGCGAGGTCGCCGGCCGCATGTCGATCCAGGCGGGCGCGCACGCGATGGAGAAGGCCGCCGGCGGCAACGGCGTGCTGCTCGGCGGTGTGCCCGGCGTGCCGGCGGCGGAGGTCGTGATCATCGGCGGTGGCGTGGTCGGCTACAACGCCGCGCGCATCGCCATCGGCATGGGCGCGCGCGTGACCATCCTCGACCGCTCGCTGGCGCGGCTGAACTATCTCGACAGCGTGTTCGAGAACCGGGCGACGACGCTGTACTCGACGCGCGATGCCGTCGAGACCTGCGTGCATCGCGCGGACCTGGTGATCGGTTCGGTGCTGGTGCCGGGCGCGGCCGCACCCAAGCTGGTGACGCGCGACATGCTCAAGTCGATCCCCAATGGCACGGTGATGGTGGATGTCGCCATCGACCAGGGCGGCTGCTTCGAGAGCTCGCGCCCGACAACGCACCAGGAGCCGACCTATGTCGTCGACGGCGTCGTGCACTACTGCGTCGCCAACATGCCGGGCGGCGTCGCCCGCACTTCGACCTTCGCCCTGACCAACGCGACACTGCCGCACGTGCTGGCGCTGGCCAACAAGGGCCATCGACAGGCCCTGCTCGACGACCCCAACCTGCGCGCCGGGCTCAATGTCTGCCGCGGTGAGGTCACCTACCAGGCGGTGGCCGACGCGCTGGGCTATCGCTACGTCCCGGCGCTGGACATGCTGTAGCGCGCATCCTGCGCAAGCCCGGGCCATCCATGGCGCGGACGTTCAAGACAAGCTAAAGGACCGGCGGTGGCTCGGGGTTCGGCGTCTTGCCGCGAAATTCGCACAAGTCGGCGATCGCGCAGCGCCAGCATTCCGGCTTGCGCGCCTTGCAGACGTAGCGTCCGTGCAGGATCAGCCAGTGGTGCGCGTCGCGGGCGAATTCCTGTGGTGTGAACCTCACCAGCTTGTCCTCGACCTGGCGCACGGTCTTGCCCGGCGCGAGGCCGGTGCGGTTGGCGACGCGGAAGATGTGCGTGTCCACGGCGATCGTCGGTTCGCCGAAGGCCGTGTTGAGCACGACGTTGGCGGTCTTGCGGCCGACGCCGGGGAGTGCCTCGAGCGCTGCGCGCGCGCGTGGGACCTCGCCGCCGTGCTGCTCGATCAGCGCGCGGCACAGTCCGATGAGGTTCTTCGCCTTGGTCTGGTACAGGCCGATGGTCCTGATGTACTCGCGCAGGCCCGCTTCGCCGAGCGCGAGCATCGCCTGCGGCGTGTTGGCGACAGGGAACAGCCGCGCAGTGGCCTTGTTGACGCCGACATCGGTGGCCTGCGCCGACAGCACGACGGCGACCAGCAGCTCGAACGGTGTCGAGTAGCGCAGCTCGGTGGTCGGCGCCGGATTGGCGTCGCGCAGGCGCGCGTAGATCTGCTGGCGCTTGAGCGCGTTCATTGGCGGCGTCAGGCCGCGGCCGGCGCCGGTGCCACGACCGCCGCGCGCGGCCGGTAGCGCGCGTCGATCCAGTTCTTGCCGGCGATCAGCAGTCCCAGGCCGATGAACGCGCCGGGTGGCAGCGCCGCCAGCAGCAGTCCGTGGTATTCGGGAATCAGCGTCAGGTGCACGCCCTTGAACGATTCGCCGAGCAGGAGATCCAGGCCTTCGCCCAGGGTGCCCTGCGCGAGCAGTTCGCGGATCGCGCCGAGCGCGACGAGCACCAGGGTGAAGCCCAGGCCCATCATCAGGCCGTCGAACGCGGCGAGGCGCAGCGGATTTCGCGCCGCGTAGGCCTCGGCGCGGCCGATGATGATGCAGTTGGTCGTGATGATCGGCAGGAAGATGCCGAGGATGTTGTAGAGCGCGTTGAAATACGCATTCATCAGCAGCTCGACGACCGTCACCAGCGCCGCGATCACCATGACATAGATCGGGATGCGGATCTCGGGCCGCACCAGCGGCCGCAGCAGCGAGACGATGCTGTTCGACAGCAGCAGGACGAGCAGCGTCGCCATGCCCAGTGTGAAGCCGTTGACGACGTTGTTGCTGGTCGCCAGCAGCGGGCACAGCCCGAGCAGCTGCACGAGGCCCGGATTGTTGGCCCACAGGCCGTCGCGCGCCAGCTTTGCGAAGGGATTGTTTGCGGAGTTCACGGGCTGCTCCCGCCGGGCGCGACCGCGAACAGCGCGTCCCGGTTCTGTTCGAAGTATTCCAGGCTGCGGTGCACGGCCTTGACCACCGCGCGCGGCGTGATCGTCGCACCGGCGAACTGGTCGAACACGCCGCCGTCCTTCTTCACCCCCCAGCCCTTGCCGGACGGGTCGTGCAGCGACCGGCCGTCGAAGCCGAGGATCCAGTCGCTGCGCCGACTGTCGATGCGATCGCCCAGGCCGGGTGTTTCGCGGTGTGCGGCGACGCGCACCCCGGTGATGCGGCCGTCGCTGCCGATGCCGACCAGCAGCCGGATCGGGCCGCTGTACCCGTCGGCGGCGGTCACCGTGAGCACCGCGGCCACGGGCTGCCGGTCCCGGCGCGCCCGGTACACGACGACCGGCCGTTCGCCGTCAAGCGCCGCCGCCGTCACTTCGATGCGATCGGCGGCGATGTCGTTGTCGAAGCTTCCCTGCGGCAGCACGTCGCGCAGCTGCAGCAGCAGGCGCTCGTTCTCGGCGGCGCGGATGCGGTCCACCGTCAGCATGTAGATCCCCCCCAGCAGCGCAGCCACGACGACCGCGATCAGCCCCAGCACCTGGCTCGAGCGCAGCACCGGTCGCAGATCGGCGCTCATGCGTCCGGCGTGCTCCGGTTCTGGCCGTAGACGCGCGGCTGGGTGTAACGGTCGATCGTCGGTGCGCAGAGGTTGAGCAGCAGCACGGCAAAGGCGACGCCGTCGGGATATCCGCCCCAGGTGCGGATGACGTACACCAGGAGGCCGATGCCGGTGCCATAGAGCAGCCGCCCGCGCGGTGTCGTCGCCGCCGAAACCGGATCGGTGGCGATGAAGAACGCGCCGAGCATCGTCGCGCCGGACAGCGCGTGGAACAGCGGCGAGGCGTAGCGGTCCGGATCGACGGCCCAGAGCGGCAGTGCGAGCAGCGTCATCCCGGCGAGCACGCCTGCCGGGATCTGCCAGCGGATCGTCCGGCGCCAGAGTAGGTAGATGCCGCCGGCGAGCCAGGCCAACGCGATCCATTCCCAGCCGCGCCCGGCGACGAGGCCCATCGGCGCATCAGCGCCGATCTCCGACAGCGTGCGTTGCAGGCCGAGCTGCGTGCGCACGTGATCGAGTGCGGTCGCGCCGGTCGCGGCATCGACGTCGGGCGCCCATATCGGCTGTAGCGCCGGCCAGGCCGTCATCTGTACCGGAAACGAGATCAGCAGCACGACAAAGCCGACCATCGCCGGATTGAAAGGGTTGTAGCCGAGGCCGCCGTACACATGCTTGCCGAGCAGCATCGCGGCGAGGCTGCCGATCACGGCGATCCACCATGGTGCGATCGGCGGCAGCGACAGGCCCAGCAACAGCGCCGTGACCAGGGCGCTGTGGTCGAGCAGAAAGGGCTTGAGCGGCTTGCCGCGCAGGCGCAGCACGGCCGCTTCGACCAGCACGCAGGTCAGTGCGGCGATCAGGATGTTGAGGAGCACGCCGCTGCCGAACAGCAGCGTGTACAAGACCACGCCGGGTGCGAGCGCCAGCAGCACGTCGCGCATCACGCCGCCGACGCTGGGCGCGACCGGCAGGAACGGTGAGCTGGCGCGGCTCACTGCGCCGCCCCGCCGCGATCCGGCGGCGCCGGCGTGGCGGCCGCGCGCGCAGCCAGCTCGGCCTTGCGACGTGCACGCGCTGCTTCCTTCTCGCGCTGCTCGCGTTCGAGACGCCGCTGGCGCGCCTCGAAGCGCTCGCGCGCCGCATCCGCCTTGCGCCGCTCGCGCTCCTCGGCCCAGATCTCGGTCTTGGCGTGACGGTAGTACTGCACCAGCGGGATGTGGCTCGGGCAGACCTGCGCGCAGCAGCCGCACTCGATGCAGTCGAACAGGTTCAGCGCGCGCGCCTTGGCGTACTCGCGGCCGCGCGCGTGCCAGTAGAGTTGCTGCGGCAGCAGGTTGATCGGGCAAACCGCCTGGCATTCGCCGCAGCGGATGCAGGGCATCGCCGGCTCGTCGGGCCTGAGTTCGCCCGGTGCGGCCGCGAGGATGCAGTTGGTCGCCTTGATCACCGGCAGCGCGTCGGACGGCAATGCGAAGCCCATCATCGGTCCGCCCATCAGCAGCCGGCCCGGCGCGTGCACATAGCCGCCCGCCTGTTCGATCAGGAAGCGCATCGGTGTACCGAGGCGGGCCTCGAAGTTCTGCGGCTGCGCAACGGCGCCGCCGGTGACGGTCACGATGCGCGAGATCAGCGGCTCGGCGTGCGCGACCGCACGCCAGACCGCGCGCGCGGTGCCGGGGTTGTGCACGACCAGACCGACGTCCAGCGGCAGACCCTCGCTCGGCACCTCGCGGCCGGTGAGGGTCTGGATCAGCTGCTTCTCGCCGCCCTGCGGGTAGCGTGTCGGCACGACCCGGACCTCGATGTCGGGATCGTCTGCCGTGGCTTGCCGCAGTGCGGCGATGGCCTGCAGCTTGTTGTCCTCGACGCCGATGATGCAGTTGCGTGCGTCGAGCGCGTGCAGCATCACGCGGATGCCGCGCACGATCTCGTCGGCGTGCTCGGCCATCAGCTGCTGGTCGCAGCTGATGTAGGGTTCGCATTCGGCGCCGTTGATGATCAGCGTCTCGACCGGCCGACCGGGCGAGAGCTTGATGAAGCTCGGAAAGCCGGCCCCACCGAGGCCGGCGATGCCGGCGCGGCGCACGATCTCGCGCAGCGATCGGGTATCGACCGACGCAGGGTCCGCGATGGGTGCCCACTCGGGCTGCGCCAGTGCTTCGTCGCGCCCGTCGGTCTGGATCACGATGCAGGGCGCCGACAGCCCGGACACGTGCGGGATCGGGCGCGGTTCGATCGCGACGACCACGCCGGAGCTGCTCGCGTGCACCGGCACGGACACGAAGCCATCGGCCACGGCGATGGTCTGGCCGCGCAGCACGCGCTCGCCGATCTGCACGACCGGCTTGGCCGGGTTGCCGGCATGCTGGGACAGCGGCAGCACCAGCTGCGGCGGCACCGGCGCGATGCGGATCGGCCGGCACGCGGACATCGCCTTGCGGTCGTCCAGGTGCAGGCCGCCGCGAAAGCCGGTCGGTCGCGTGAGCAAGCTCATGGTGCCTGCCCTTCGGCTGCCGCGACCGGCATCGGCCACTTCCAGCTGCGTGGCGTGTCCGTCACCGGCGCCATGGTGATGCAGTCCACCGGACAAGGCGCGATGCACAGCTCGCAGCCGGTGCATTCGGACGCAATCACCGTGTGCATCTGCTGCGCGGCACCGAGAATCGCGTCCACCGGGCAGGCCTGGATGCACTTGGTGCAGCCGATGCAGACCGCCTCGTCGATCACCGCGACGGTCGGTACCGTCTTGGCGACGCCGTTGTCGGGATTCAGCGGCTTGGGTTCGCGACCGAGCAGCTCGGCGAGCTTGAGAATGCCGTCCTCGCCCCCCGGCGGGCACTGGTTGATGTCCGCCTGGCCGGCCGCGATCGCGGTGGCGTAGGGCCGGCAGCCGGGAAAGCCGCACTGGCCGCACTGCGTCTGCGGCAGGATCTTGTCGATCTTCTCCACCAGCGGATCGCCTTCGACCTTGAAGCGGATCGCGGCATAGCCGAGACCCAGACCGAACACGGCCGCCATTCCGGCCAGCGCGAGGATCGCGATCAACATCAGTCCAGACCGCTGAATCCCATGAACGCGAGGCTCATGATGCCCGCGGTGACCAGTGCGATCGGCGCCCCCTTGAAGGCCGCGGGCAGGTCGGCCACCGCGAGCCGCTCGCGGATGCCGGCGAACAGCAGCAGCACCAGCGAGAAGCCCAGGCCCGCGCCCAGTCCGGTCAGCAGCGACGCCATGAAGTTCTGCGCCTGGCGCACGTTGAGCAGCGCGACGCCGAGCACGATGCAGTTGGTCGTGATCAGCGGCAGGTAGATGCCGAGCACCTGGTACAGCAGCGGACTGGTCTTGTGCATGACCAGTTCGACGCTCTGCACGACCGTGGCGATGACCAGGATGAACGCGATCGTGCGCAGATACTGCAGGCCCAGCGGTGCAAGGATGTAGGCGTCGGTCAGGTAAGTGGCGACCGCGGTCAGCGTCAGCACGAAGGTCGTCGCCAGCGCCAGGCCCGCGGACGTCTCGATCTTCTTCGACGTGCCCATGAACGGACACAGGCCGAGGAACTGGACCAGCACGAAGTTGTGGACCAGGACGGCGCCGATCAGGATGAGGAGGTATTCGGTCACGTCGTGACGGAACAGGCCGGGCAGGAGGCGGGGCGGGCGTCGCTATTTGACCTTCATTCCCGGCTGCGCACCATCGTCCGGACTCAGTAGGAACGGGCCGCCGGCGTCGTTGCTCGCGGCCAGCACCATGCCTTCGGACAGGCCGAACTTCATCTTGCGCGGCGCGAGATTGGCGACCATCACGGTCAGGCGGCCGACCAGCTTCTCCGGCGCGTACGCCGACTTGATGCCAGCGAAGACCTGGCGCGTGCCCAGCTCGCCGACATCGAGCTGCAGGCGCAGCAGCTTGTCGGCGCCCTCGACCGCCTCGGCGGCGGCGATGCGTGCGACGCGCAGGTCCAGTCTGGCGAAGTCGTCGATCGAGATCGTCGGGGAGGCGGAAGGCGGGAGGCGGGGATCCTGTGCATCTTCAGCGCCCGTGGCCGCCGGCTTGGCCTGCGGATCGGGTGTTGCGGGGGCACCGACGCCGGGTGTGGCCTCTTCCTTCAGCATCGCTTCGACCGCCGTCTTCTCGACGCGCGTCGCCAGCGGCTGGTACGGCCGGATGTCGTGGTCGAGCAGCGGTGCCGCCAGGTCACTCCAGTTCAGCGGCGCGACGCCGAGGAAGTGCTCCGCCTGCACGGCGATGCGCGGCAGCACCGGCTTGAGATAGACGGTGAGCTGGCGGAACAGGTTGATGAAGGTCGTGCAGACGCGGTGCAGGCGCTCGGTCTGCTGCGGGTCCTTGGCCATCGTCCACGGTGCGAGCTTCTGGATCTCGGCGTTGGCGTCGTCGGCCATCAGCATGATCTCGCGCATCGCCGCAGCGTATTCGCCTTCGTCGTAGAGGCGCGCGATGTTGCCGGCTTCCGCGGCGAAGTCGTCGAACAGTTCGCGGTCGTGCAGTTCCGCGGCCAGACGGCCGCCGAAGCGCTTTTCGATGAAGCCGGCGCAGCGGCTGGCGATGTTGACGTACTTGCCGACCAGGTCGCTGTTGATGCGGCTGCCGAAGTCGTCGAGGTTCAGATCGAGGTCATCGACACCGGCCCCCAGCTTGGCGGCGAGGTAGTAGCGCAGGTATTCGGGATCGAGGTGATTGAGATAGGTGCGCGCGCGGATGAAGGTGCCGCGCGACTTCGACATCTTCGCGCCGTTGATCGTCAGATAGCCGTTGACGTGGAGCTTCGTCGGCGTGCGGTGCTGCGAGCCGTGCAGCATCGCCGGCCAGAACAGGCCGTGGAAGTTGACGATGTCCTTGCCGATGAAGTGGTGCAGTTCCGTTTCGTGAGGTGCTGGACGTGCGACCTGAGACGCGGACCAGTAGGCGTCGAAGTCGGCGCCGGCGAGTCCGGCCTTGCGACCGGACTCGCACAGTGCCTTGAAGCTCGCCATGTAGCCGATCGGCGCGTCGAGCCAGACGTAGAAGAACTTGCCCGGCGCGTCCGGGATCGCAAAGCCGAAGTAGGGTGCGTCGCGCGAGATGTCCCAGTCGCGCAGGCCGGCGTCGAACCATTCGCGCAGCTTGGCCTTGACGGCCGGATGGGCGACGTCGCCGGCCAGCCAGTCCTGGAGCAGGTCCTGGAACTTGGCGACCTCGAAGAAGTAATGCTCGGAGTCCTGCATCACCGGCGTCGCGCCGGACACCACCGAACGCGGGTTCTTCAGGTCGGTCGGCGCGTAGGCGGCGCCGCAGTTCTCGCAGTTGTCGCCGTACTGGTCCGCTGCGCCGCATTTCGGGCATTCGCCCTTGATGTAGCGGTCCGGCAGGAACATCTGCTTGACCGGATCGTAGAGCTGCTGGATCGTGCGCCGCGCGATCGCGCCGCCGGCGTCCAGGCGCTTGTAGATCAGTTCGGCGAGCACGCGGTTCTCGTCCGAGTGCGTCGAGTGATAGTGGTCGAAGGCGACGCCGAAATCGGCGAAGTCGCGCTCGTGCTCGGCGCGGATGCCGGCGATGAAACGCTCCGGGCTCATGCCGGCCTTCTCCGCCGCCAGCATGATCGGCGTGCCGTGCGCGTCGTCGGCGCAGACGTAATGCACGCTGTGCCCGCGCATGCGCTGGAAGCGGACCCAGACGTCGGCCTGCACGTAGCCCACCATGTGACCCAGGTGCAGCGGGCCGTTGGCGTAGGGCAGCGCGTTGGTCACCAGGATCTTGCGGGGCATGGTTGGGGCGGGGCGCGGAGGAAGCGAAGCGCGAATTATCGCATGCCGGCGATGCGCGCCCGTTTGCGCATCCTCTGGCGCGGCCGCGGCCGCTGGCCTAGCATCGGAGGACCGGTGCGATGCCGGACAGGGGAGCGAGGGTATGATCACAGCGGTGCGTGGCCGGTGGTGGGGCGGCCTGTGCGCGGTGCTTGCGTGCGCACCATGGCCGGCAGGGGCACAGACCGCAGCGTGCCAGACGGTCAACTACAGCTGCGAGGCCGCGGCATCGGACACGGTGACGCGCGCCGGGCGGTCCACCGTGCTGCTGCGCATCCCCGGCGCGTTCCAGTGCACCGGCACGCTGGTCAACAACGGGCGCAACGACGGCCGACCGTTCATCCTGACCGCGCGCCACTGCGCGGGCGCCGGCGACATGGCGACCCAGGCGGCCGCGATGGAGATCGCATACGACTACGAGCAGCCGTGCGCCGGTGGCGCGGCGCGCACGCCGGTTTCGACCTTCGGTGCCATCCACCGCGCGACGTATCAGGATCTGTGGCTGGTCGAGGCGCTGGACGCGCCGCCGGTCGAAGCCGACGCCTATTACGCCGGACTCAATGCCGGCACGTCCACGGGGACCTCGCAGTTCGGCGTGCATCACGGCAGCGGGCGCCCCAAGCAGTTCGTCGAGCAGCGGATTTCGTCCGGCAACATCGCCTATGTCGTCGGCCAGGTGCTGAATCTGGTGATCTCGACCTGGCACACCGACTTGATCCGCGGCACGACCCCCTACGGCAGCTCCGGCAGTGCGCTGTTCGACGCGGAGGCGCGCGTGCTCGGCGTGCTGTCGGTGGGCGTCATCTGCGCCGGCAACGTGACCGGCAACGACTATCAGCAGCTGGCGACGGCCTGGACCGGCGATGGCAGTCCGCAGACCAGCGTCAAGCCGTGGCTGGATCCGGACGGTGCCGGCTTCCAGCTGCTGCCGGGGCGCTGGCCCCAGGAGGCGGGGGCTCCGCCCGGCGGCACGCCGGGCGGCGGCGGTTCCGGAGGGGGTGGCGGCGGTGGCGGTGCTTTCACGCTGCTCGGCTGGCTGTGGATCGCGGCCGCACTGCGCATCCTCCGCGCCGGCGCTACGCGGTTTTAGGAAAACGGCCCATCACACTGTAGGACGAACGCCATTGACCGCCGCGCAGCTGCGTCGGCGGCCCGCGCGGCCTTGTCCTGAGTTCCGGGCGCGGACTAAGGTTCGGCCGGGATTCGCGCCGGAGCGGACAGGGATGTCCCGCCAGCGCCCGGCGCTCCCATGCCACTCATCTGACATGCCAAGGAGAACGGGGAGATGCGCGCATTCAAGCAATGGCTGGCCGGTCTGGTCGTCGGACTGGCGGGTCTGGGATGGTCCGCTGCGGGCCAGGCGGCGGCCACGCAGCCGATCCAGAACCAGTACATCGTGACGCTGGCACCGCCGGCAGTGGCGATGCCCGGTGCCCTGGCCGACGTCGCGCAGCAGGCGCAGGGTCTGCTCGCGCAGGTCGGCGGCGGTACCGTTCTGGCCACCTACACTCATGCGCTGCGCGGCTTCAGCGTGCGCATGTCGGCGGTGCAGGCGGACGTGCTCTCGCGACTGCCGGGCGTGCTGGCGGTCGAGCAGGATCAGTGGATTCGGGCCACGGCGGTGCAGACCGGCGCCACCTGGGGACTGGACCGCATAGACCAGCGCAACCTGCCGCTCAACGGCAGCTATGTCTATCCGGACGGCGCCGGTCTGGGCGTGCACGTGTACGTGATCG
Organism: Fontimonas sp. SYSU GA230001; assembly: GCF_040066175.1. Lineage (NCBI taxonomy): Bacteria > Pseudomonadati > Pseudomonadota > Gammaproteobacteria > Nevskiales > Nevskiaceae > Fontimonas > Fontimonas sp. SYSU GA230001. The sequence continues at coordinate 81,134 of NZ_JBEAAM010000013.1, read as the reverse complement.
ACACCGGCCTCAATGCCAGCCATGCCGACTTCAGCGGTCGCGTCGGTGCGGGGCGCAATTTCGCGCCCAATACCAGCGGCAGCCTGCTGTGCCAGCTGCTCGGCCTGGGCTGCCCGGCGCCGGATCCCGCCAACACGTCCGACTGCAATGGCCACGGCACACACGTCGCCGGCACCGCCGCCGGCACGACCTGGGGCGTGGCCAAGCGTGCGACGGTGCACGCGGTGCGCGTGCTCGGCTGCAACGGCAGCGGCACGAACTCCGGCGTGATCGCCGGCATCGACTGGGTGGCGGCCAATGCGCAGCTGCCGGCGGTCGCCAACATGTCGCTGGGCGGCGGCGACTCGGCGGCGCTGGACCAGGCTGTGCAGAACGCCATCGCCTCGGGCATCACCTTCGCGGTGGCGGCCGGCAATGACAACGCCAACGCCTGCAGTGGTTCGCCGAACAAGGTCCCCGAGGCGATCACCGTCGGGGCGACCACCAACACCGATGCGCGCGCGTCGTTCTCGAACTACGGCGCCTGCGTCGATATCTTCGCGCCGGGCAACAACATCACTTCGGCCTGGTACACGAGCAATACCGCCACCAACACGATCAGCGGCACGTCGATGGCCTCGCCGCACGTGGCCGGTGCCGCGGCGCTGGTGCTGGGTGCGAACCCGGCGGCCTCGCCGGCGGAAGTGACCGATGCGATCGTCGGCAGCGCGACGCTGGGCGTGCTGAGCAGTGTCGGCAGCGGCTCGCCGAACGCGCTGCTCTACACCGGCAACTGACGAGTCCCGGGATCAGGAAACGGCGGCCAAGGGCCGCCGTTTTCTCGTCTGCGGTCCGCGAACCGGCAGGCTGCTAGACTGCGCAGCCCGAAATCCGCAGTTGCCTCCGTCGATGCCCGTGACCCGCGAAAACCTGCTCGCCGCACTCGATGCCTGCATCGATCCGCTGCTCGGCACGGGTCTGGTCGCCTGCGGCGCGGTCAAGCGCGCGGAGCTGCACGGACAGCGGGCCGCGATCGAGCTGGAGCTGGGCTTTCCGGCGGCCGGCTACCGCGACGCGCTGGTGCAGCGCGTGCGCGACACGCTCGCACAGGCGCTGGGGATCGACGCCAGCGTGCAGGTGTCGTGGCGCATCCAGGCGCACGCGGTGCAGAAGAACCTCAAGCCGCTGGCGCAGATCCGCAACATCATCGCGGTCGCCAGCGGCAAGGGCGGCGTCGGCAAATCGACCGTCGCGGTGAATCTGGCGCTGGCGCTGCAGGCCGAAGGCGCCAGGGTCGGCATTCTCGATGCCGACATCTACGGCCCGAGCCAGCCGCGCATGCTCGGCAGCAGCGACCGTCCGACCTCGCCGGACGGCAAGCTGATGAATCCGATCATCGCGCACGACCTGCAGGCGATGAGCATCGGCTTCCTCGTCGATGAGGAGCAGCCGATGATCTGGCGCGGCCCGATGGTCACGCAGGCGCTCAACCAGATGCTGGTCGAGACGCGCTGGAACGATCTCGACTACCTGGTCGTCGATCTGCCCCCGGGCACCGGCGACATCCAGCTGTCGCTGGCGCAGCGCATCCCGGTCAGCGGCGCGGTGATCGTGACCACGCCGCAGGACATCGCACTGCTCGACGCGCGCCGCGGTCTGCAGATGTTCGCCAAGGTCGAGGTGCCGGTGCTCGGCATCGTCGAGAACATGGCCTGGCACGTCTGCTCGAACTGCGGCCACCGCGAGGCCATCTTCGGCGAGGGCGGCGGGGCGCGCATGGCACAGCAGTACAACGTCGAACTGCTCGGCCAGCTGCCGCTGGACCTGCGCATCCGCGAGCAGGCCGACAACGGCCGGCCGACCGTCGTCGCCGAGCCGGACTCCGACATCGCGCAGCGCTACCGCGACATCGCACGCAGGGCGGCGGCGCGGCTGGCCTATGGCGTGCAGGCGCCGGCGTTCCCGAACATCGAAATCAGCGACGACTGACAGTGCAGACCCGATGAGCATCAAGTCCGACCAGTGGATCCGCCGCATGGCGGCAAGGGGCATGATCGAGCCGTTCGAACCGGGCCAGGTGCGGCACGCCGCCGACGGTCACCGGATCGTCTCGTACGGTACGTCGAGCTACGGCTACGACGTGCGCTGCGCCAACGAGTTCAAGATCTTCACCAACATCAACTCGACGATCGTCGATCCGAAGAATTTCGACGAGAAGTCGTTCGTCGATGTCGTCTCCGACGTCTGCATCATCCCGCCCAATTCCTTCGCGCTGGCGCGCACCGTCGAGTACTTCCGCATCCCGCGCTCGACCCTGGTCGTGTGTCTGGGCAAGAGCACTTACGCGCGCTGCGGCATCATCGTCAACGTCACGCCGCTGGAGCCGGAGTGGGAAGGCCACGTCACGCTGGAGTTCTCGAACACCACGCCGCTGCCGGCGAAGATCTACGCCAACGAAGGCGTCGCGCAGATGCTGTTCTACGAATCCGATGAGATCTGCGAGACCTCGTACAAGGATCGGGGCGGCAAGTATCAGGGCCAGCGTGGTGTCACGTTGCCCAGGACCTGAGACGCAGGGCTTGCGGCTCGCCATCACCATCGCAGTCATCGGCCTGCTGGCTGCGTGCGGCCGTCAGGCGCCTGCGCCGCCGCGGCAACCGGCGACACCCGCGGCGCTGGCCGCGCACAGCGCCGAGTTCAGGCGCGAGGTGATCGAGGTCGTCGAGGGGGTTCACGTCGCCATCGGTTTCGGCATCGCCAACTCGATCCTGCTCGAAGGTGACGACGGCGTGATCGTCGTCGATACGATGGAAAGCGCGGAATCCGCGCGCGCGGTGCTCACGGAGTTCCGCAAGCTGACCGACAAGCCGGTCAAGGCGATCATCTACACGCATTCGCATCCCGATCACATCGGCGGCGCGGGCGTGTTCGCGCAGGGCGCGGGCGAAGTCGCCGTCTATGCGCAGCGCCGGCTGCGGGCGAACATGGAGAAGACCTCCATCGAGCTGCAGGCGGCGATCACCCGGCGCGCGCTGCGCATGTACGGCACGCAGCTGTCGCCGGAGGGCGTGGTCAATCTCGGTGTCGGTCCGTTCATCGACATCCGTGACGGCAGCACCACCGACACGCTGCAGCCGACGCGCGAGTTCGACGACACGCTCGAAGACACGGTCGCCGGCATCCGCTTCCAGCTGGTGCACGCGCCGGGGGAGACCGACGACCAGCTCTTCGTGTGGCTGCCGGAGCGCCGCATCCTGCTACCCGGCGACAACATCTACAAGGCGTTTCCGAACCTCTACACGATCCGCGGCACCTCGTACCGCGATCCGCGCACCTGGGCCGACTCGATCGACCGGATGCGCGCATTCAAGCCCGCGGTGCTGGTGCCCAGCCACACGCGGCCGCTGGTCGGCGAGCCGGCGATCGCGGCGACGCTGACCGATTACCGCGATGCCATCCGCTATGTCCACGACCAGACGCTGCGCATGATCAACCTGGGCCGCACGCCCGACGAGATCGCAGCGACGCTCAAGCTGCCGGCGCACCTGGCGGCTTCGCCCTGGCTGCAGGCGTTCTACGGCACGCCGGCCTGGTCGGCGCGCAGCATCTATGCCGGCAACCTCGGCTGGTACGACGGCAATCCGTCGATGCTCAAGCCGCTGCCGCCGGACGAGACCGCGCGGCGCATGGTCGAGCTCGCCGGTGGCGTCGAGGCACTGGCCGAGCGCATCGACGCGGCGGAGCGCGCCGGCGAGCATCAGTGGGCGCTGCAGCTGTCCGATTACCTGCTGCGCGTGCAGCCGGACCATGCCGGCGGAAAGCAGGCACGGATCGCGGCCTTGCGCGCGCTCGGCGAGGCCGAGGCCAACCCGAACGCGCGTCACTGGTATCTGATGAGCGCCGGCGAGCTCGCGGGCGAGTTCACGCTGCCCGGCCGGATCGTCACGCCGACGCCGGCGATGCTCGCGCGCATGCCGGTCGCGCGCTTCTTCGACGGCATGGCGGTCCATCTCGACGCCGAGGCCAGCGCCGATACCGTGACCGCAGTCGGCTTCGAGTTCACCGACAGCGGCGAGCGCTACACCTACATCGTGCGCCGTGGCGTCAGCGAGGTCGTTCCCGAGCTGCGGCCCGACGCCGACATCGTCGTGCGCGTGTCGGCCCAGGTGTTCAAGGAAATGCTCGCGCGGCTGCGCAATCCGGCGCTGACCATCGCCGGCGACTTCGAGGTGGTCAAGGGCGGCAAGCTCGGCTTCGTGCGCTTCATGCGCCTGTTCGTGCCGGTCGAAGGATGAGCAGGCGCGCGCTGGCCGCGGTGTTGCTGGCGGGTGCGCTGAGTGCCTGCGGCGGTGGCGCGACGCCCGCGGGCGAGGCGGCCGATGGCGCGGTCTTCGATCCGCCGACCGCGACGGCGGCGGGCGAGGCCGGCTGCAGCTGGCTCGTCGTCAGCAATCCGGACCTGATCAATGTCGCGTTTCCCGACGAGGCGGCGACGTACTGGGCGGCGACCTTTCCCGCGGTGCCCGGTGCGCGGCTGCGCATCGACGGGAGATATCCGCAGGCGCGCTACTTCTCGTTCAACGTCTATGACCCCGCGCTGCGCCCGGTGGATGCGATCACCGACTACCAGCTGCTGCCGCGCGTCGCGGACACCAACCCGTATCTGACGGCTGGCGCCGCGCCCGGCGGCGACTACGTCGCCTATATCGTCGATGACGGCAGGCCCGATCCGCGTGCGACCAACACGCTGTACACGAATCGCATCCGGCTGCCCGGCGGCGTCGCGCTGCCGAACCCGCAGATGACGCTGTTGTACCGGATCTACCTGCCGGATACCGACGGCCAGGGTGGTGTGGCGCTGCCGCAGCTGACGCTGGAAACCGCGGACGGCGCGACGGCGCCGGTCCGCTTCGCCTTGTGCGATCCGCTGCCGCCGGACGGGTTGCCGTCGCTGCTGAACGGGGCGATCCGCGATGCCAGCTACCCGCCGCTGATCGACGCGGTGCCGGTGCCGATCGCGCCCACCGAGCCGCGCGTGATCCGGTTCTACGGTCTGCCGGAGACGCTGCGTGTGCTCGCCAGCAATGCCGTCGGTTTCGATCTGCCGCTGCAGTCGATCACGGCCGCCGATACCGGCGGCGGATTCCTGAGCAACGTCGATAACGCCTACGTCACGACCATGGCGAGTCGCGACAAGGGCGCGCTGTATATCGTGAGCGCGAAGGCGCCGACGTGGGCGCGCGATCCGGTCGATGCACCGCTGGGCGGCGCGCAGCTGCGCTACTGGTCGATCTGCAGCAACGAGTTCGTCAGCCAGCGCTTCGTTGCCTGTCGCGCCGACCACGAGGTCGCACTCGACGCGGCCGGCTACTTCACGATCGTCGTGTCCGACCCGGACCAGCAGCCGGTGAACGCCATCGCGGAGAACGGCATGAACTGGCTGCCGTGGGGTGGCGCCTACCCGGATTCGGTGCTGATCTACCGCCACATGCTGCCGTCGCCGCATTTCGCCGAGGCGATCCAGAACGTGCCCTACGGCACGCCGCTTGCCGACGTGATGGGTGCGTACACGCCGCGCGCCGTCTACTGTGACCGTGCGACGATCGAGGCGGCGGGTTCGGCGGCGCAGGCGTTCAGTGACTGCGCGGCGCGGTAGGGGACGTCAGCGGATGTACCCGTAGCGCCGGCACATCTGCGCCAGCGCATCCCAGTCCGCCTGGTGCCCGTCCAGCGACGGGTGGCGCTCGACGCCGGTTCCCTTGCCGATCGGCAGATGGCATTCCATGCCGAACGGCAGTCCGGGGATGCCGTTGCGCCCCTCCGGGGAGTCGAATGCGGGTGCACTGGTGTCAGGCGGGTTGTCGAAGTCCAGCGCGTAGGCCATGTTCAGCGAGGTTTCGTTGCGCGGGCTTTCGCCGACCCGGTCCAGACCCCAGCGCCAGCGGATCAGGTTGATCACCGAGTTCGGGTCGAACTGCAGGTGGCTGACGTGGCCGCGGCGCGCGCGCGGGCCGATGATCACGCACGGTGTGCGGAAACCCAGGCGGCCGTCGTTGAACTCCGCCTCGACGCCGGCGACGCCGGCGAACGGCGGCACCACGTGGTCGTAGAACCCGCCCCACTCGTCGTAGGTGACGATCATCAGCGTGCGTTCCCAGTTCGGGCTGTTGCGCAGCGCGTTGTAGATGCGCGTCAGGTAGGCCTGGCCGTCGCGCACGTCGGCCTGCGGATGGTCGTCCTGGGAGATGCCCGCAGGTGACTCGCCGAGGCTGGCGCCGAAGAACGGATCGAAGTAGGACACCGCCGGCAGCCGGCCGGTCGCCGCATCGATCAGGAACTGGTTGAAGGGCTTGGTGATGTTCAGGTACTTCGGACCCCACAGGCCGGTCAGCGGCAGGTCGGAGAAGTAGTTGGCGCAGGAGATGCCGCGGGCGATGAGCTGATCCCAGATCGTCGGCAGCGTCGATGGCGCCTGCTGCGCGTACGGCAGGGTGTTGTTGTTGCGGTCGGTCGCGCCGGCGTGGATGTAGATGCGGTTCGGGAACGTCGAGGACAGGATGCCGTGGAAGTAGCGGTCGCAGATCGTGTAGTGATCGGCGACGCCGGCGTAGAACGGCAGGTCCTCGCGGCGGTAGTAGCCGACCGGGAAGCGGTCATCCGGATCGTTTGCAGTGCCCTCGGTGAGCAGGAAGCCGTCCATCGCGCCGTTGTTGAGGTGGACGCGGCCGTCGTCGTAGCCGTGCGCGGGATCGGCCCAGCCGCAGCCCTGGAATCCGTAAGCCGGATCGGCGGCGAGCGGGAAGGTCGGCACCAGTTCCCCGGCCGCGTTGCGGAACACCCGCTGCTGCATCGTCTGCGCGCCGGGCACCCAGCCGAGCATGTGATCGAAGGAGCGGTTCTCCATCATCACCTGCACGATGTGGTCGATGCCACTGTCCTCCGGCGCCGGCAGCGTCGGCAGCGCGTCGGGCGACGTGCCGTTGCCGTGGTCATTGCCGCAGCCCGGCAGCGCGGATGCGGCACCGATGGCGGCCAGCCCGGCCAGCAGGCGGCGTCGGCTGGGATCGGCGACATCGTTGCGTGATTTGCGTGTCATGGTTGTTCCGCGAAGAGAATCGTGAAAAGCGCCAGTCTAGGACGCGTCTGTTGCGCGCATTTGAACCGTGCTCAGCGCTCGGCGCGCAGCAACACCAGTTCCCACTTGTGCGAATCCGACGACTTGAGCACTTCGGTGGCATTGGCGGCGAGGAAGATGCCGCTCCAGTAGGCGTACTTGAAGCCGTTCTTGTCGTAGTTGTCCGGGCTCTTGTCGAGTTCCTGCGCGCATTCCTCCAGCGTCAGGCGCGCGATCAGCTTCCAGTTGGTGCCGACGTGGATGCTGCAGTTGCGCCGGTCGGCCGCGGGCAGCGTCTGCGCGGGGGACTGGCCGGCGGCGGCGGGTGCGGCCGCCGCGGGCGTGACCTGCGTCGCCGTGTCGGCCGGAGCCGGCGATGGCGTGCGGGAAGACTCCGCGTCCACGCCAACGGCACCTGCGCCGGCAGACTCGGTGCCCGCGGGGGGCGGCGGGACATTATCGGTGCTCTGTGTCAGCTCGCTCTTGAGGCCGACGGCCTGCCAGTTCTTGCCACCATCGGCGGAGCTGTAAAAGTAGTAGCGGTCCGCCGACAGCAGGGTGCGTCCCCACAGGCCGAACTTGAAGCCCTGCGCGTTGTACTCGGTCACCGTCTCATCGACACGGCGCAGGCAGGACATCATGGTGTCGGCCTGCAGCGGCTGCCACTGGCCCTTGACATGTCCGCTGCAGGTCGGCGGACCATCCTGCTCGGCTCGGGCAGGATGGCAGGCGAGCAACAGCACCAGTGCGGCGCAGGCGGCGTAGCGGACGTGCAGCATGAGTTCCCCCGGATCCTTTGCGCCGCATGATAGCCAATCGGCGCGCCGGCGCGCGTGCCGGCGGCGGTCTCGGCCGGCTCAACCGCACCGCGCTCGAACTCCGGGCTGAACGTCCTTCGCTTCGGCATGAACACGCTTCTGGGCCAGTGTCGGCCTTGGCGAACGTGTCCGTGCCATCGGGGTGGGGTCCGTCCCGTTGCGGACGGATGACGCGCGAGCTTCAGATCCTGTGGTTCAGCTTCCAGCACCGGTGCGCCGGCGGCGGCCGCTTGAAGTCTTCGTCGAGCGTCTGCGCGGTGATGTCGTCGATCTGCGCGGCTTCGGCAAGGGCGGGGTCGAGCTTGAAGCCGCGACGGTTGGTCGAGAAGTACAGCACGCCGCCCGGCGCGAGCAGCGACAGACATTGGTGGATGAGTTCGGCGTGGTCGCGCTGGATGTCGAGCGTGCCCTCCATCTTCTTCGAGTTCGAGAACGTCGGCGGGTCGAGAAAGATCAGGTCGAAAGCGGGTTTGTGCGTCAGACGCGCCTCGTCGGCGAGCCACTGCCGGCAGTCGCTGCGGATAAAGGCGTGCGGCGCGAGCCGTTCGCCGGCGGCCGGCGGGCGCTCGTAGAGACGCGAGTGGATGTCGTTGAGCAGCAGGTTGCGCTGCGCCCATTCGAGATAGGTGTTCGACAGGTCGATCGACAGGGTCTGTTTCGCGCCGCCGACCGCCGCGTGCACGGTGGCCGCGCCGGTGTAGCAGAACAGGTTGAGGAAGCGTTTGCCGGCCGCCTCGCGCTGGATGCGCAGGCGCATCGGCCGGTGATCGAGGAACAGGCCGGTGTCGAGGTAGTCGTCGAAATTCACCTGCAGCCTGCAGCCGTGCTCGACGACGGTGTGGAAGCGACCGGTCTCGGCCTGGCGCGTGTACTGCGCGTCACCCTTCTGGCTGCGCCGCAGCTTGTAGTGGATGCGCGCGGCGGGAAGCTCCAGGACGTTCTGTATCTGCGCGAGGCCGGCGCGCAGGCGCTGTTCGGCCCTGGCCGGGTCGATGGTCCTGGGTGGCGCATATTCCTGCACGTGCGCGTGCAGTTCGGGTGTCGCGTAGAGATCGATTGCCAGCGCGTAGTCGGGCAGGTCGGCGTCGTAAACGCGGTAGTTGGTGACCTCGCTGCGGCGCGCCCATTTCGCCAGATGCTTCGCGTTCTTCTGCAGGCGGTTGGCGAAGTCCTCACCGCCCGCGGGCGCCGCAGCGGCAGGCGTCGCGGCTGCGCGGATACCGAAACACAACAGCTTGCAGGCGATGGCGCCGTTGTAGAGCGTGTGCATCGCATCGGCGGACAGACCCATGCGCTGGCCCAGATCGGGGCGCGAGGTGAACACCGCCGCGCGCCATCCGCCGAAGTGCTGCTTGAGATGCACACCCAGCAGCGAGTAGAGCTTGATCAGCTCGGCCTCGTCGCCGAGGCGCTCGCCGTAGGGCGGGTTGGTGACGACCAGACCCGGCTTGTCACCGACGGGATGCGATTCCAGCGCATCGCCGGTTTCGAGAGCGATGCGGCCTTCGAGGCCGGCCTGGCGGACGTTCTGGCGCGCGGCGGACAGCGCGCGCGCATCGAGGTCGCGGCCCGCGATCGCCGGCGCCGGCGCCGCCAGTCCGGCGTCACGCCGCGCCTGGGCTTCCTCGCGCAGGCGCTTCCACACGGCCGGCCGGTGATCGAGCCAGCGCTCGAAGCCCCAGCGCGTGCGCAGCAGTCCGGGCGCCATGTCGGCGGCGATCCACGCGCCTTCGATCAGCAGCGTGCCGGAGCCGCACATCGGATCGAACAGCGGTGCGCCCTGCGCGGCCAGCGCCGGCCAGCCGGCGCGCACGAGGATCGCCGCGGCCAGGTTCTCCTTCAGCGGCGCCTCGACGCCTTCGCGCCGGTAGCCGCGCCGGTGCAGGCTGTCGCCGGCCAGGTCGAGGCTCAGCGTCGCGTTCTCGCGGTCCAGGTGCAGGTGGATGCGGATGTCCGGCCGTTCGGTATCGACATTCGGGCGCGGCCGGCCGGTGTCGCGGAAATGATCGGCGATCGCGTCCTTGACCTTGAGACCGGCGTAGTGCGTGTGCGTGAGCGTCGGCGAACGGCCGGCCACCTCGATCGCGAAACTGCTGCCGGCGTCGAACAGTTCGCTCCACGGCTGCGTGCGTGCGCCGGCGTAGAGCGCGTCCGCATCGGGGATCGGGAAGCTGCGCAGCGGCATCAGCACGCGGCTGGCGACGCGCGACCACAGGCAGGCGCGGTAGGCGGTTTCGAGCGTCGCGCGGCCGGCCACGCCACCGGTGCGCTCGCGCAGCTCGGTGACGCCGAGTCCGGCCAGTTCGACGCCGAGCAGGGACTCGACGCCGCGCGGGCAGGTGACGAACAGGGGAATGGACGACATGCGGCATTATCGCAGGCCGCGGCGGCGCGGGACGCTCAGTGCGTCGGCGCTGTGCCGAGGATGCGCTGATAGGCCTGCAGCGCTCGCGCGCCGAAGCATGCGAAGACGACCTGACGCACGGACTGCGCCGCGTGGGACCGGACTTCGCGCACCGCGATCGCGGTCGCGTCGTCCAGCGGATATCCATAGACGCCGCAGGAAATCGCCGGAAACGCGATGCTCGCCAGCCGGTGATGCTCGGCCAGCGCGAGACAGTTCCGGTAGCAGTTCGCCAGGAGTTCGGGTTCGCCGTGCGCGCCGCCGCGCCAGACCGGGCCGACGGTGTGAATCACATGGCGTGCCGGCAGCCGGTAGCCCCGGGTGATCCGCGCCTCGCCGGTCGGGCAGCCGCCGAGCCCGCTGCATTCGGCGAGCAATCCGGGACCTGCGGCGCGGTGGATCGCGCCATCGACGCCGCCGCCGCCGAGCAGCGATTCATTCGCGGCATTGACGATCGCATCGACCGCCAGCGTGGTGATGTCTGCGAGACGGGCGTCGATCGCCGGCGCAGCCGCTTTCATCGGCGTCCGCGCGTGGCGCGGATCAGCTGACGCTCGAGACCGTGGATCGCCTGTGCCAGGTGGTCCTCCTCCTGCCCGCTCAGCCCGTCCAGGTGCAGGCCGAGGCGGACGCCATTCTCGCCCGGCTGGATCGAGCGCACACGCGCGTCGGCCTCGATGACGGTGCCCTGCAGTTCGATGCGCACCCGCACCGTGTCGTCGAGCGCCGGCTCGATGGTGCCGGACAGGACGACACCGGCGCCGCCCTGCGAGATGTCCACCAGGCGGGCCGGATGCTCTGCGCGCTCGTGTCCGATCCGCGACGGCGGCAGGTTGAGGAAGCCCGGAACGTGCAGCCGGAACGCGCCGCGACGCTCGAATACGAAGATTTCGTCGGGCAGCGCCGCGAGCAGCGCGGGCGCGCCGTCCACCACCGCCGGACCCACCGCGGCGCAACGGAAGCGGACGTCGCCGCTATCGACGCGGCCGCGCACGGTCAGCAGGGTGCCGGGCTTGAGCGGCTGCTTCGGCGGCGGATGCAGATCGTCGAGCGCGAGGCGCCCGGCCGGAGCATCGACGGCGACGACCATGCTGGTGTGCCACTGCGCAGAACCTTCGACCCGGACCGACAGCAGGCTGCGATGCACGCGCAGCCGCAACAGCAGGGACTCGATGCCCGCGGCCGAACGGAGCAGCGTGCCGCTCAGATCCTCGTGCTCGCCGGCATCCGCCGTGCTCACGCCGAGCCCAGCGAGCGCGGTCCGAAGCCGGAATGGGTGTCGCCGCTGCGGCCGTAAGTATCGGTGGCGGCCTCGCCGCGGACCATGCGCAGGGCATTGCGGATCTGCTGGCTGCGGCCTTCCAGCAGGATGGCGTTGTCGCGGTTGGCGTCGGCGCAGCGGCGCGCAGTGTCGATCAACTGCTGCCACAGCGCGGCGGCGCCACCGGCATCGGCCTGGACCAGCAAGGCGGCGATGCTCGGTGCCCCGGCCTCGCCGCGCAGGCGCTGCAGGGTATTGCCGAGCGCGTCCAGGCGTTCGCTCGCCGCCGACTTGGTCTGGGTGATGCGTTCGAGCGCGCCGACGTCGTTGGCCAGCAGTGCTTCGTGCTCCTCGTGCAGCGTCTTTTCCAGCAGCCTGGCGCAGTCGAGATGCGAATGGAGGTGTTCGTCGAGGCGTTGGCTCAGGCTGGCGGTCATCGTGGGTTCACCCTGTGGACAGATCCCACTCCATGCGTGCCAGTTTGGCCGCGACCGTCTTGGGATCCACCTGGTAGCTGCCGTCGGCGACCGCCTGCTTGATCCGGGCCACCCGCCGCTCATCGACGTCGGGCGCCTTCGCGGCGGCCTGCCCGGCCTGCTGCAGGAGCTTGGCGTCGTCGGTCAGACGCACGGAGTCGCGGGACACGGCGGCTTCGCGCGCATCGGCGCCGGAAGCCTTGCGGGCATCGGTCTCGGCGGGCTTGACGCGCGCAGGCGCGTTCGCCGCCACCTTCGGCCCATAGTTGTCGATCTTGTTGCTCATTTCAGCGTGTCTCCGGCTGTACGCCTTCCGAGCAGTTTATCGGCCGCGGCGCCCAAATCTTTAAGCCCGCGGGCGGGAGCGGGGGATCGTCAAAACTCGCCAGTGAAATCATAGCGGTAGATCCCTCAAAAGGCGATCTCGACGGTGCCGGCGGCGGTCACCACGCCTTCGACCACCCGTTTTGACGTGTCGTTGCGGACCTTGACGCGGCTGCCCTGGGCGCCATCGGCCAGCGCGGTGCCGGAGGCGCGCACTTCCAGGCCGCCGCTGCGGCCGATCACCGTCACCGACTCGCCGCGGCGCACCAGGCGCGGCGGCTCGGCGTCGTTGGCGGTCAGCACCGTGCCGGCGGCGAGCGGGCGGCGCAGCACGTGGCCGCGCAGGGCTGCCGCCGATTCGAAATAGCCGAACGGCAGGCGGCTGACGTCGCGGACCTGCAGGTCGATCAGGGCCTCGTCGATGGTTGCGCCGCGCGCAGCGGCGCGCGCAAGCACGACGACCGGACGCAAGTCGCTGATCTGCAGGGGGACGTACAGCGTCCAGGCCGGCGCGCTGCAGCGCACCGCGACGGTGGCGTTGCCGCCGCGCAGCTGGGGCGGATCCGCCGACGGGGTGTCCGCGCACTCCGGCAGGCGGACGCGCGGATCGAGTCCGCCGCCGCTGACGCGGGCCGACGGGGGCAGTTGCGCGGCGACGGCCGCGATCGCCACCGCCTCGATGCGTTGCAAGGATTCGACCGGCTCGGCCAGCGCGAGGCAGGGCCATAGCAGGCCCAGGCCGATCCACTCGCGTCGCGTGCGCTTGCTCCGTGTCATGTCCAGCCGCAGGCAAGGCATGTGCCAGGGGCGCGCCGCCGGGCGGGGGCGACCGTCCGGCGCCCGATCGGCCCCGGCAATCGCCGCCCGTGCCGAATCCGCGAGCCGCGGAGGACAATCAGGCTTCCCGCGAGCGTGGCCGCCACGTTCGCCGCAGCGCGACGGATCCGCATGGCCTACGGACTACTCGAAAGCATCGATCGCAGCACCCAGCTGGCGGGTCACAACCGTCTGGCGTTGCTGCTGTTCCACCTAGGGCCGCGTCAAATCTTTGGCATCAACGTGTTCAAGGTGCAGGAAGTGATCCGGCGCCCGGCGCTGTCGAGTTTTCCGGGCGCGCACCCGCATGTCGCCGGCGTGGCCCACATCCGCGGACGCATCGTCCCGGTGATCGACCTGCAGAAGGCGATCGGCGCCGAGGATCTGGGCGGTGCGCCGGGCCAGCACGTCATCGTCGCCGAGTTCAACCGCTCGACGCAGGGGTTTCTCGTCAGTTCGGTCGATCGCATCGTGCATGTCGATGTCGCGGCGCTGCAGCCGCCGCCGACCGGCGCCGGCGAGGGCTATCTGACCGCGATCACCCGCTACAACGACCGGCTGGTCGAGATCATCGACGTCGAGAAAGTGCTGTCGGAAGTCGTCGGCGCCGCGCCGGAGCTGTCCGACGAACTGCGCGACACCGCGAGCCGGATCGACCTCGGTGGCCGCAAGATCCTGGTCGTGGACGATTCGCGCGTCGCGCGCAACCAGATCGAGCGCACGCTCGGTCAGATCGGGGTCGAGACCATCACCGTCGCCGACGGCCGCGAGGCGCTGCGCCAGCTGCAGCGCATGGCCGAGCAGGGACCGATCGGCGACCAGCTGCTGATGGTCATCTCCGACGTGGAGATGCCCAACATGGACGGCTACACCCTGACGACGGAAATCCGGCGTGATCCACGCCTGCGCGATCTCTATGTGATGCTGCACACCTCGCTGTCCGGCGTCTTCAACAACGCGATGGTGCAGCGTGTCGGCGCCGACAAGTTCGTGCCCAAGTTCAGCGCCAACGACCTCGCCGAAGGCGTGCTCGTCCACTTGCGCGAGCTGCAGCAGGCCCAGGCGGCCTGAACGATCCGTCGGGTGGCCGGCCGAATGGCCGTCGCCACCGTTCGACGGCGCCGGCCGGCCGTCGCCGGTCCCTGGCACAGGACTTGCCCCGAGCCTGCCACACCTTCGTGGCAGGTTCCGATGGCACTCGAAGATCCACTGTTCGGCATCCACCCGGCGGCGCTGCAGCTGCAGCGCCAGCGCATGGAATTGATCGCCGCCAACATCGCCAACGCCGATACGCCCGGCTTCCAGGCGCGTGACATCGACTTCCGCCAGGTGCTCGCGGCGACGCAAGCGGCCGCTGCGCCGCAGCGCTCGAATCCGGCGCATCTGGGCGGCGCGCCGCAGCTGTCAGTGGGCGAGCGCGCCGAGCCGTCCTTCCGGGTGCCGATGCAGCCGGCGCAGGACGGCAACACCGTGGACGTGCAGGTCGAGCAGGCGCAGTTCGCGGATGCGGCGCTGCGCTACCGCGCCAGCATGGGTTTCCTCGATGCCCGCATCAAGGGCCTGATCACCGCGCTCACCGGCCAGTAATCGGCCTGCACAGGAGAACGACCCGTCATGTCCTCGTTCAGAATCTTCGACATCGCCGGATCGGCGCTGTCGGCGCAGTCGGTGCGCCTGAACACCGTCGCCAGCAATCTCGCCAACGCCGACGCGGTGTCCGGCGACGAGAACACCGTGTACCGGGCGCGTCTGCCGGTGTTCCAGGCCGCCGCCGAACCCGGGCAGGACGATGCCGCGGGCGTGCGCGTGCTCGGCGTCGTCGAGTCGCAGGCCGCACCGGAGAAACGCTACGAACCCGGCCATCCGCTGGCGGACGCCCAGGGTTACGTCTATGCACCCAACGTCAACGTCGTCGAGGAGATGGCCAACATGATCTCCGCCGCGCGTTCCTATCAATCCAGCGTTGACGTGATGAACACCGCCAAGGACTTGGCGCTGGCCACGCTCAACCTCGGCCGCTGAGGAGACCCGCGATGGCCGCCACGGGCGCAGTCGATTCAACCTACGCCGACCTCGGTCTGACACTGCAATCGCCGAGCGCGAAGAAGCAGCTCGGCCAGGAGGACTTCCTCAAGCTGATGACGGCGCAGCTGAAGAACCAGGATCCGTTCAAGCCGATGGAGAACGGCGAGTTCCTGAGCCAGATCGCGCAGTTCACCACGGTGTCGGGCATCCAGGACATGCAGCGCTCGTTCGCCAACCTGGCGAGCTCGTTGTCGGCCAACCAGACGCTGCAGGCCGCCGGGCTGGTCGGTCGCAGCGTGCTGGTGCCCAGCGACACCGGATATCTGGCGGCCGACGGCTATCTGCTCGGCGGCGCGCAACTGCCGGCCAGCGGTCAGCTGCTCGTCGATATCGTCGATGCCGGCGGCCAGGTGGTGCGCACGATGGATTTCGGCACGCAGCCGGCCGGCACCGCGCGCTTCGCCTGGGACGGCCGCGACGCCGGCGGCCAGGTGCTGGCCGAAGGCAGTTACGGCCTGCGCGCGCGCCTGGTGCAGGGCAGCAGCCAGCAGGCGGTCGCGACCCTCGCGGTTGGCCAGGTCGCCTCCGTCGTCCTCCAGAACGGCGGCATCACCCTCGATCTACTCGGTCTGTCGCCGGTCGGGCTGTCCGACGTGCAGCAAATTCTCTAGCAGGAGCTCCGCCATGTCTTTCCGCATCTCCCTGTCCGGTCTGAACGCCGCCAACTCGGATCTGAGCGTCACCGCGAACAACATCGCCAACGTCAACACCACGGGGTTCAAGCAGTCGCGCGCCGAGTTCGGCGACCTGTATCCGATCTCGTACTTCGGCGTGGCGTCCAACGCGATCGGCGCCGGCGTGCGCCTGCAGCGCGTCGCGCAGCAGTTCGTGCAGGGCAGCATCAATTTCACCAACAACTCGCTGGACCTCGCGATCACCGGCAATGGCTTCTTCACGCTCTCGGACAACGGCACCATCGTCTATACCCGCGCCGGCGCGTTCGGCACCGACCGCCAGGGTTACGTCGTCAATGCCACCGGCCAGCGTCTGCAGGTGTTCCCGCCGGTCAACAACGGTGCCAGCTTCGACACCGCGCGCCTGACCGATCTGCAGATCTCGACCGCCGACAATCCGCCGCAGGCGACGAGCACCATCCAGACGGTGCTGAACCTGCCGGCGAACGCGACCCCGCCGACGACCGCGCCGTTCAACTCGGCCGATCCGACCAGCTACAACCACACGACCTCGCTGACCGTGTTCGACTCGCTGGGTGCGGCGCACACCGCGAGCCTGTACTACGTCAAGACCGCGAACCCCAACGAGTGGACCCTGCACGCGGAGATCGACGGCACCGCGGTGACGCCGGTGGCGGGTGAGACGATCACCTTCACCAACACCGGCACCCTCGCGACGCCGCCCAGCGGCCAGATCGCGCTGTCCGCGTTCACGCCGACCAACGGCGCCGCCAACATCACGATCAATCTCGACCTGCTGCAGACGACGCAGTACGGCGCCAGCTTCGGCGTCGCCTCGCTGATCCAGGACGGCTACACCACCGGCCGCCTGACCGGCCTGGAGATCACCGCCGAGGGCGTGGTGCAGGCGCGCTACACCAATGGCCAGGCCACACCGCTGGGTCAGATCGCGCTGTCCACCTTTCCCAATCCGCAGGGGCTGCAGCAGCTCGGCGACACCGCCTGGGGCGACAGCTTCGCCGCGGGCCAGGTGATCCGCGGCGCGGCCGGGTCCACCAACTTCGGCCAGATCCAGTCCGGTGCCCTGGAGGGGTCCAACGTCGATCTGACCGAGCAGCTGGTCAACATGATCACCGCGCAGCGCAACTTCCAGGCCAACGCGCAGATGATCTCGACCGCCGACCAGGTCACCCAGACCATCATCAACATCCGTTGAGGCTGAGCTCTCATGGACCGTGCCCTCTACGTTGCGATGACCGGCGCCGCGCAGACGCTGAAGGCGCAGACGGTCAACAGCCACAACCTCGCCAACGCCTCGACGACCGGCTTCCGTGCCGAGCTGACCGCCAACCTGCCGCAGGCGGTCGAGGGCGCGGGTCTGCCGTCGCGCGTCAACGCGCTCGGCGCCGGACTGGGCTGGGACGCGCGCAGCGGGGTGATCCAGCAGACCGGCCGCGATCTCGACGTGGCGATGCGCGAGGACGTCTGGCTCGCCGTCGTCGCGCCGGACGGTTCCGAGGCCTACACCAAGGCCGGCGATCTGCGGATCGACGTCGGCGGCCAGATCCGCGTCGGCGCCGGTCATACCGTGCTCGGCGACGGCGGCCCGATCAGCGTGCCGCCGAGCGGGCAGCTGCTGATCGGCGGGGACGGCACCGTCTCGCTGGTGCCGCAGGGCAGCGGGCCGGAGACGCTGGTCGCGGTCGGCCGCCTGCGCACCGTGCAGGCGCAGCCCGACCAGCTCGAACGCGGCAGCGACGGCCTGATGCGCGCCAGGCCCGGCGTGGCGCTCAATCCGGCGTCCGGCAACGTGATCACCGCTGGCGCACTGGAAACCAGCAACGTCAACCTGCCGGAGGCGATGGTCAACATGATCAGCCTCGCGCGCCAGTTCGACCTACAGGTGAAGGTCATGCGCGCCGCGGAAGACAACGCGCAGGCGGCGAGCTCGCTGGTGCGGATGGGCGGGTGAGTCGGTGTGCTTCGACGATGCCTTGAAGGGCATCGTCGGCGGCGGCGAGCGCACGGCCATGCAGCGCATGCCGGGACGGGTCGTGACTCGATGTCACGACGGGGAGAGCGGGTGCGGTCCCCGGGTCGATGAGGACGATCGGTCGCGCCATCGATGGCGGCGCCACACTCGCCGCGCGACCACGAAACACCGCTCGTCCGCGCCGATAACCCGACATCTCCTCCTGGCCCGGAACTTGTACAGCCCCTGCTATCGGCGGATGTCCGCCGCAGGAGGTGGCCGATGAATCAAGCTCTGTGGGTCGCGAAGACCGGTCTGGACGCGCAGCAGACGCGCATGACCGTGATCTCCAACAACCTCGCCAACGTCAACACGACCGGCTACAAGCGCGGTCGCGCGAGCTTCGAGGATCTGATGTACCAGACGCTGCGCCAGCCGGGCGGGCAGACCTCGCAGCAGACCCAGTCGCCCACCGGGCTGATGCTCGGCACCGGCGTGCGCGTGGTGGCCACCGACAAGACCTTCACGCAGGGCAATTTCCTGCAGACCAACAACCCCTTCGATCTGTCGATCAACGGCCGCGGCTTCTTCCAGATCCAGATGCCGGACGGCACGATCCAGTACACGCGCGACGGCTCGTTCGAGATCGACAGCCAGGGCCAGCTGGTCACCTCCAGCGGTTACCCGGTGTCGCCGGGCATCACCATCCCGCAGAACGCGCAGACGGTGACGATCGGCGCCGACGGGACGGTCAGCGTGCAGATCGCCGGCGACGCCGCGCCGCAGCAGGTCGGCAGCCTCACCATCGCCGATTTCATCAACCCCGCCGGACTGCAGGCCAATGGCGAGAACCTGTTCTCCGAGACCGCAGCCAGCGGCGCGCCGCAGACCGGCGCGCCCGGGCAGAGCGGGCTCGGCCGCCTGCTGCAGGGCTCGCTCGAATCCTCGAACGTCAACGTCGTCGAGGAGCTGGTCAACATGATCGAGACACAGCGCGCCTACGAGATGAATTCCAAGGCGATCTCGACCACCGACCAGATGCTGGCCTACGTGTCCAACAATCTGTGAGGCTTGCGATGCGCGCCGTTCTCGTCCTCTGCGTGCTTGCGCTCGCCGGCTGTGCCGGCGCGCCCAAGCGCGATCCCTACGAGCTGCCGCCGGAAGCGGTCGCCGAGCCGCAGGCGCCGACCGACGGCTCGATCTTCCAGGCCGCACACAACATCGCCTTGTTCGAGGACCGCAAGGCGCGTCAGGTCGGCGACGTGCTGACCGTGCTGCTGGTCGAGAAGACCGATGCCAAGAAGGCGGCGGCGACCAACACCAGCAAGGAGACTTCGGTCGGCATCAACGGCCCGACGCTGTTCGGCCGTCCGGTGACGATCGGCGGCACCGAAGTGCTCAATTTCGACGTCGGCGCCGACCAGAGCTTCAAGGGCGCCGGCGGCAGCACGCAGTCGAACGCGCTGACCGGCTCGGTCACGGTGTTGATCACGCGCGTGCTGCCCAACGGCAACCTGGTGGTGCGCGGCGAGAAGCAGCTCGCGCTGAATCAGGGTGTGGAGACGGTGTCGATCGAGGGCATCGTGCGCCCCGCCGACGTCGGCGCCGACAACACCGTGCGTTCGGACCGCGTCGCCAACGCGCGCATCCAGTACGGCGGCAAGGGGGCGGTCGCCGATGCCAGCGCGCAGGGCTGGCTCGGGCGCTTCTTCAATACCCCGTGGTTCCCGTTCTGAGGTCGCATATGCGCAAGTCACTGGCTCTGTTGCTCGCGTTGCTGGCGCTGCCGACGCACGCCGAGCGCATCAAGGATCTGGCCAGCATCCAGGGCGTGCGCGGCAACCCGCTGGTCGGTTACGGCCTGGTCGTCGGTCTCGACGGCACGGGCGACCAGACCACGCAGGCGCCGTTCACGACGCAGAGTCTCAAGGCGATGCTCAACCAGCTCGGCGTGGTCGTGCCCGCGAATGTCAATCCGCAGCTCAAGAACGTCGCCGCGGTGGCGATCCACGCCGAACTGCCGGCCTTCGCCAAGCCGGGACAATCCATCGACGTGACCGTGTCCTCGATCGGCAACGCCGGCTCGCTGCGCGGCGGTTCGCTGCTGATGACCCCGCTCAAGGGCGTCGATGGCCAGATCTACGCGGTGGCGCAGGGCAACGTCGTCGTCGGCGGCCTGGGGGTGTCCGGCAAAGACGGTTCACGTGTGTCGGTCAACGTGCCCAGCGCCGGGCGCATCCCCAACGGCGCGACGGTCGAGCGGGCCGTGCCGAGCAGCTTTGCCGCGACGCCGGATCTGAAACTCAACCTGCACACGCCGGACTTCACGACCGCCGCGCGCCTGGCGCAGGTCATCAACACGACACTGCAGGGCGAGTTCGCGCAGGCGCAGGACGCCGTCACCGTGTCCGTGCAGGCGCCGGCCGACACCAATCAGCGCGTGGCCTTCCTCGCCGCGCTGGAGAACATCGAGTTCACGCCGGGCGAGGCCGCGGCCAAGGTCGTCATCAACTCGCGCACCGGCACCGTGGTCATCGGCAGTCACGTGCGCGTGATGCCGGCGGCCGTCGCGCACGGCTCGCTGGCGGTGACGATCTCCGAGAAACCGCGCGTGAGCCAGCCGGCACCGCTCTCCGAAGGCCAGACCGTGGTCGTGCCGAGCAGCTCGATCGAGGTCACGCAGCAGGGCGAGGGCCGCATGTTCCTGTTCGAATCCGGTGTGTCGCTCGACGACATCGTGCGCGCGGTCAACCAGGTCGGCGCCGCGCCGGGCGATCTCGTCGCCATCCTCGAAGCGCTCAAGGAAGCGGGTGCCTTGCGCGCCGAACTGGTCGTCATCTGAGCGCCATGAATCCGGTCGCCGCCACCGACTTCACGCAGTTCGCCCAGCTGCGCGCCGACGCGCGCAGGGACGACCCCGACGCGCTGCGCAACACGGCGAAGCAGTTCGAGTCGCTGATGCTGCAGCAGATGCTCAAGTCGATGCGCGCGGCGAGCCTGGGTGACGACGTGCTGGGCGGCGAGCAGACCCAGTTCTACCAGGACATGTTCGATGCGCAGATCTCGCAGCACCTGGCGGCCGGACGCGGCATCGGTGTCGCCGACCTGCTGGTGCGGCAGCTGCAGCAGGGCCGGGAACCGGCGATTGGCAATCGGGAATCGTCGCCCGTCCGTCCGCAAGCGGCGCTTCCGGCCGCGGCTGCGGCCCGGCCGGCGTCGGACGCCAGCGCCGCGCCGCCGGCGCCACGGACCGCGCCCAGTCCCCAGGAATTCGTCCGCTCGGTGCTGCCGCACGCCGAAAGGGCCGCGCGCGAGCTCGGCATCCCGGCGCGCGTGCTGATCGCCCAGGCCGCGCTGGAGACCGGCTGGGGCCGCCACGCCATTCGTCGGGAAAATGGCGCGCAGGCCCTCAACTTTTTCGGCATCAAGGCCGATAAACGCTGGAGCGGCGAGGAAGTGCAGACCATGACCAACGAGTACCGGGACGGGCGGATGCAGGCGGAACGGGCCAGCTTTCGCGCCTATGACTCCGTTGGCGCGGCCTTCGACGATTACGTGGCCTTCCTGCGCGCCAACCCGCGTTACGCGCAGGCGCTGCGCCATGGCGGCGACGCGCGCCATTTCGTCGGCGGCCTGCAGAAGGCCGGCTACGCGACCGATCCCGACTATGCGCAGAAGATCATGCGCATCGCGGACAGCCGGGCCATGAGGCTCGCACTCGCGCAGGCGGCGCAGCCGCCGCGCACGGTGACGGTCTGAGCCATGGCCGACCTGCTTTCCATCGGGGTCTCCGGACTGCTCGCGTTCCGGCGCGCGCTGGACACGACCAGCAACAACATCGCCAACGCCAATACGCCGGGGTACAGCCGCCAGCGCGCCGAACTGGTTTCGACGCCGGGCATCGGCGCCGGGTACGGCTTCATCGGCACCGGCGTCGAAGTGGCGACGATCCGCCGTCTCGGCGACGGACTCATCAACAGCCGCCTGCAGGCCGACGCATCGTCCTATTCGCGGCTGCAGGTGTTCTCCGGCTTTGCGTCGCGGGTGGACAGCCTGCTGTCCGATCCGGCCGCCGGGCTGAGCCGCCCGTTGCAGGGCTTCTACGACGCCGCCAACACGGTCGCGCAGAACCCGACGTCGATGGCCGCGCGCCAGGCGTTCATCGGCTCGGCCGACACGCTGGCCACGCGCATGCGCGAGACGCAGGCGCAGCTCGACCAGATGGATGGCGAGATCGATACGCGCCTGCGCATGACCGTCGAGGAGATCAACAACCTCACGCAGTCGATCGCCAGGCTCAACGAGGAGATCTCGTTCAACTACGGCCAGTTCTCCGGACAGCCGCCCAACGATCTGCTCGACCGCCGCGACCGGCTGCTGCAGGATCTGTCCGCGCGCGTCGGCATCTCGACCGTCGCGCAGGCCGACGGCAGCATCAACGTCTTCACCGGCAGTGGCCAGTCGCTGGTCATCGGCCAGCAGAGCACGTCGCTGGGCGTCGCGCCGGATGCCTACAACAGCGGACGGCTCGACATCGTCTATGGCAACAACAGCGCGCCGATCACCGCGCGGCTCAGCGGCGGTACGCTCGGCGGGCTGCTCGACGTGCGCCGCGAGGTGCTCGACCCGGCGCGCATCGAACTCGGACGGCTCGCGGTCGGCATCGCCACCAGCGTCAACGCCCAGCATGCGCAGGGCATGGACCTGTATGGCCAGCTCGGCGGGGATTTCTTCGTGGCGCCGCAGGGCACGGCCTTCGCCGCGACCGCGAACACCGGCACGGCGGCGGTGAGCGTCGGCTTCTCCGATGTCTCCCAGCTCGGTGACGGCGATTACGAGCTGAGCTTCGATGGCGCGAGCTGGACCCTCAAGGACCTGCGCACCGGATCGAACGTCAGCCTCACCGGCACCGGCGCACCGGGCGATCCGCTGGTCGGCGCCGGACTGGCCCTGACGATCGGCGGCACGGCTGCCGCCGGCGACCGCTTCCTGGTCCGCCCGACCGCGCTGGCCGCGGCCGGCATCCAGGTGGCGATCAGTGACCCGGCGCGCGTGGCCGCGGCCAGCCCGCTGCGTGCCGCGGCCAATGTCGGCAACACCGGTTCGGCGACGGTCTCGACGCCGACGATCGACGACGTCGCCCACCCGAACCTGCTCGATGCGGTCGATATCAGCTTCCTCGACCCGACCACGTACCAGATCAACGGCAGCGGCAGCTTCACCTACACACCGGGCACGCCGATCAGCGTCAACGGCTGGTCGCTGAATCTGTCCGGTACGCCGGCCGCCGGCGATACCTTCACGGTGTCCGCCGCCGGCGCCAACAACGGCGACAATGCCAATGCCAAGGCGCTCGCCGGGCTGGCCAGCCAGAGCATCTTCGGCGGCGGTCGCGGTTCCGCGCTGCAGGCGCATGCGAGCCTGGTCGCCGCAGCCGGCCTGCGTGCGCAGCAGGCGGGCCAGCGCCTCGATGCGCAGGCGGCGATCCGCGACGCGACCATCGCCGAACGCGAGTCGCAGGCCGGCGTGAATCTCGACGAAGAAGCTGCCGACCTGATCCGCTTCCAGCAGGCCTACCAGGCGGCGGCGCGGGTCGTGCAGGTCGCCGACACCATCTTCCAGACCCTCATCCGCGCGGCAGGTGGCTGACATGCGCGTCTCGACCGCACAACTGCATCAGGTGGCCGTCAGCCGCATGCAGAGCCAGCAGCAGGCCTTGCTGCGCGTGCAGACGCAGCTGTCGTCACAGCAGAAGTACCTGGCCGCGGGCGATGCCCCGGCGGACTGGGCTGCGGGCCTGGGCATCGAGCAGCTGATCGCGCAGAACGAGCGCTTCAAGGCCAACGCATCGACCGCGCGGCACCGGCTGGCGCTGGAGGAGAACGCGCTGGGCGAGGGCATCGACATCCTGCGGCGCGTCAAGGAACTGACGATTCAGGCCAACAGCGGCTCGCAGTCCGATGCCTCGCGCGCGACCATCGCGCAGGAACTGCGCGGTCTGCGCGATGCGATGCTCGGCGTCGCCAACCGCGACGACGGCCAGGGCCGCTACATCTTCGCCGGCACCAACGACGGCAACCTGCCGTTCTCGTGGAACGGCTCCAGTCTCAACTATGGCGGCGACCAGCAGGTGCGCCAGCTGCAGATCGGCAATGCGCGCAGCCTCGCCGACGGCGATCCGGGCAGCGAGGTGTTCCAGCGCCTGCGCAACGGCAACGGCACGATCCAGGTCAGCGCCTCGACGACCAATACCGGCGGCATCAGCCTCAAGACCGCGACGATCTACGACGCCGCCCAGTACGACGGCGACACCTACACGGTCAGCTTCATCGGCGGCAACTACGAGGTGTACGACTCGTCGAGCACGCTGGTCGATTCCGGCCCCTATACCGCCGGCACGGCGATCCGCGTGCGCGGCTTTGACTTGAACTTCGCCAACGATCCGGTGGACGGCGACAGCTTCACCGTCGCGCCGAGCCAGCAGCAGGACGTCGTCGCGCTGATCGACCGGCTGGCGAACATCATTGCCGCGCCGCAGACCAGCCCCGCCGAGCGCGGCATCGTGCAGACCGGCATCCAGCAGGGGCTGATGGAGCTGGATCGCGCCGAGGTGCACCTGCTGTCGTTCCAGACCAGCGCCGGCATCCGCCTGGGCAACGTCGAGGATGCCGAGAACACGCTCGACGCCGCGACGATCGACGCCCAATCGACCCTGTCCGGCCTGCGCGATCTCGATATCGCGGAAGCAGCGACGCGGCTGCAGCAGCAGCTGCTGTCCCTGCAGGCCGCGCAGGCGGCCTACGTCAAGGTTCAGGGTCTGAGCCTGTTCAACTACCTCTGAGAAGTCAGTACGTCACCGTGACGACGATCGTGTCGGCATAGGCGCCGGCGGCGACATTCTGTGACGCCGGGATGCGGCCGTAGACGGTGTAGTTGCGGGTAACGAGCAGCAGGCCCAGCGTGTAGCCGTCGGATACGGTTGATGTGCCGCCGCTGCCGTCGCCCCAGACGGTGCTGCGGCTGGCGCTGGTGTAGAGGTTGTACGGCAGGGTGTTCGCGCCGCTGGTCATGCGGCGCGGCGCGAACGAGCCGCCCAGCCCGGTGCCGAGCGCGATGCTGTAGTTCACCGAAATGCTGACCACCGCGGTGCAGGTCACCGTGACCGTACCGGTGCTGTCCACCGCCGCGCCGGAGATCGGGTTGTAGCTGCCGAACACGACCGGGCTCGTGCTCACCGTGCAGACTTCCAGCAGTGCGTGCGACGACTGCGGCGCGACCAGCGCCAGCAGTGCGCAGGGGATCAGCCAGTGCCGCCTCATCTCGATCCGGACTCCGCGTGTGACGGTGCCGAGCATACGACGGTCTGCATCGGTTGCAGCAGGCTGTCGCCGGCTGCGAGGCTGACGCCCGCCTCGCAGCCGCCATCGGTCCAGCGCACCCGCAGGCGGTACCGGCCGGGAGCCTGCGTGAGCAGGGTTTCGCCGCGGGCGCCGACGAAGGTCACCGCGTCGGTGCCGGCGACGGTGACGTCGCTGCCGGAAGGGACGGGCGTGCCGTCGGCGAGCACCAGGCGCAGCCGCCGTTCGACGCGCGTGTCCGCAGCGAAGCGCACGCGCACGCCGCCGTAGCCGGGCGCGACGACGGTCTGCTCGTAGCGGTCGAGGCGCTGCTCGATGCCGAAGTCCGCCTGCGCGACGGCGACCCGGTTCGACTGGTAGGGCAGGAGTTCGGGCAGCAACAGCGGCGCGCCGGCCTGCGTGGTGCCGGCGTGGCGGTTCTCGAAGGACACATCGACCGGCGCGGGCGAGCTGGTCTCCACCAATGCGAACGGTCCGCTCAGCGGCCGCGTCCACACGGCCTCGCGGCCGAGCACCACGACACCGGTATCGACACCGAGCCGCACCGCGGTCTGGTCCGCGTCCTCGACGTCGGCGTGCAGGGTCGCGCGCGTCGTGCGCCAGTCGCCGCCGGCGCTGACGCGGTCATACAGGCCGGTATCCACGGCCGCGCGCGCCGACCAGTCCAGCGCATCGAGCGGATTCTTCTGCATGCCGATGCGGCCGTAATCACCAGCCTCGGCGTGCTGTCCGTAGGCATAGGCGCTCAGCGCCGGACCCATCGCCCAGGACAGGGTCAGGAACGCGACGTGATCGTCGCGGCCGGTCAGGTCGAGCGAGGCGCCCAGGCTCGCGGCGATGCCCGACAGCAGTTGCTGGCTGTAACCCAGCGAGAGCAGTTGCACGCGCCCGTCGGCGCTGCGGTCGGCCAGCCAGCCCAGGCTCAGGCTGGCGCCGTAGGGCAGATGCCAGCTGCTGCGCACGAGGCTGCGGCGCAGGCTCGGCGGGCGCTGCTCGCCGAGGCGGACGAAGCCCGCACTGGTGACGCGATATTGGGCGCCGTAACTCCAGCCGGGTGCCTGGCGGTCGAACGACACCTGCATCTGGCCGCCGCGGCTGTCGCCGCCGCCGCGCGCGATGCCGCCGCCGAGCACGCCGACGCGCGGCAGCAGCAGCGCGTAGCCGATACCGCCGACCCACAGTCCCGCGCCGGCCTCGGCGTGGCCCTCGACCGTCAGGTTGTCGTTGAGCCCGTAGCGCCCGGTGGCGGCGCCAAAACCGGAACCGTAGTCGAAGCTGTCGATGCCGTAGCCGCGGCGCTGGAAGCCGGCCTCGACGGTGTAGTCGCTCAATCCCGGCCGCAGCAGGTCCGGCGCGGCGTAGAACTCGTAGCTGACCACGCGGCTGCGGCCGAGCAGATCGGTGATCACCAGCTGGATCTCGCCGGCGCCGGACATCACCGGCACCTCGGTCAGGGCGAACGGTCCGGCCGGCACGCTGTCGCGGGCGCGCAGGCTGTCGTTGACGTAGACATCGACGGCGCTCGGCAGCGCGCTGGCATCGCCGATCTGCGGCAGCGGAAAGGTCACCAGGTCCGGGCGCAGGCTGAACTCGCGTCCCCATTGCACGCCACCGAAGCGCAGCGAGCGGCCGAAGCTGCCGCCGCGGGTGATGCCGTCGCCCAGGCTGAGCCGCGTCAGACCCTGCGGATCGTCGTGCTGCCAGGTGCTGTCGAGGCGCACGGTGCGGCGGTCGTCCTGCAGCAGGCTGTTGCGCGCCAGGCCGCCGTTGCCGAACAGGCCGCCGTCGATCAGCGCCGAGAAGCTGCCGTCCGCCGTGCTGCGCAGGTACAGGGCCTGGGTCTGCAGCCAGGCGCCGGGTTCGGGCGGCGGTGCATTCGCGTGGGTCCGCGGCGTGAGCCGGCGCGTCGTCGTCGCGCCGACGCCGGCGCGGTCCAGCGACAACGTCTGCCGGCAGGGATCGATCGCGTAGCGCAGCCCGGGAATGCGTTCGAGGCCGTGGTAGTCGTCGCCGGCGTAGTGCAGCGGCGGTCCGGGCGGCGGCAGGTCCAGTGCGGCGAAGACCGCGCGGGGCGCGTACAGGCTGCCGTCGGGCAGGCGCAGCAGCAGCGCGTCCGTGCCGGCATCGTCGGGACGGGTCAGCACGCGCAGCAGCAGCGGCAGCGGCTGGGCCGGGTGCAGCTCGACGGTGCCGGGGCAGTCGGACGCGAACCAGTCACTCGCCGGCGGCGCGGCCGCAGCGGGGGACAGGGAAAGAATCAGGGCATCAAGGCCGATCCACGCGGACCACCACGGTGTCGTGGCTCTCATGCGTGTTGGCCTCGATCTTCAGCTGTGCCGGCACCGCTGTGCCGGCCGGAAGGGTCCACTGCCAGCTGCTGCCGGGCAGGATGTCGCGGAAGCCGCTGTCCTCGTGCAGCGCGCTGCCGCGCGCGGCGTCGGTCACGCGCAGCTGGGCACGCCGCTCGTGCACGTTGCCGCGGTTGTCGGCGCGCAACAGGACGCGGTTGCCGTCCATGCGCGCGCTCCATTCGAGCCGATGCTGCGCCGCAGCAAGCGGTGCGACGAACATCGGCACACCCAGCCGCAGCAGCACGTTGAGGCCGGTTCCCGCGGTGGGTTGCGGCTGCTCGATCTCGTTGAAATAGATCCGGTAGCTCGCCTCGACGCTGGCGGGCACCGCGCCGAGCAGGCCGACGCGCACGACCTGCTGCGCCTGCGGCGCCAGCTCGAACAACGGTGGGTTGGCGATCACGCCGTCCGCGGGGGCGTAGAGGTCCTCGCCCTGCGGCGTCTGCGTCCAGCGCAGCACGTCCACCTGGAAGCGGTAACGGCGCTCGCTGCCGTTGTGCAGTGTCAGCGCGCCGCTGCGCCGGTTCGCGTCGAGATCGACGCGGATCGGGCTCACGGAAATACCGCCCGGCTCGGCGAGCGCGGGCGGTGCGATGAACAGGGCGAGCAGCAGCGCGACGACGGAGCCGCGAGGGTGCATTCAGTAATCGACGGTGATGGCGACCGTGTCAGTGTATACGCCCGGGGTCACGTACTGCGACGGCGCGATGCGGCCGTACACCGTGTGCGTGACGTTGAGGCCGGTGCCGGTGCCGGCCACCGTGTCGGTGCCGATGGTCTCGCCCCAGTTGTTCGAGTAGCCGGCGTTGCTGTACAGCGCGTAACTGAGCATGTCGCCGCTGACCGTGTCCTTCATCTTGCGATTTGTCACACTGCTGCCGTAGGTGCCCTGGCCGAGCAGAATCCGGTATGCGGTGCCGGTCGTGCACAGGACGGTGATCGTCGCGGTCGAGTCCGTGGCGCTGCCGGACGGCGAGAAGCTGCCGAAGGCCAGCGGCAGCGCCGCGACGGTGCAGACGTTGAGCACGGTCGCCGATACCGCCAGCGTGCCCGGTGCCGTCGCGGCCGTGGCGCTCAGCGGCACGGCGGCTGCGAGTCCAAGCACGGCGAGCAACGGGGTCTTGCGCAACATGGGATGCTCCTGGTGAAGGTGTGGCCAGCTTAAGGGGGGGCGTTGGCGCGCAGCGCATCGAGGAGACAGCCGGGGCTTGCAGGGCGAGCAGCGGTCGGAAAATGCCTGACACCCGCCCCGACCTTGTCCGACAGCCTGTCGGAATGCGCCGTTCCTCCCGGCGCCGACTGCCGTCCGTCGGTGTCGTCCGGGAAGCCTAAAGTTTCCGCCGGGGGGTCCGCTAAGGGGTCAACAGCGGAATCAAAGGCCCGGCAACGGGACCGCTGCGGCAAGGACCGGAGCCGGTGGGCGCCGGGTCCGGTTCTACTTCAACACAGGAGCTTTCCATGCAAGTCATCAATACCAATGTGATGTCGCTCAATGCTCAGCGCAACCTGTCGATGTCGAACAGTTCGCTGGCGACGTCGATCCAGCGCTTGTCGTCGGGCCTGCGCATCAACAGCGCGAAGGACGACGCTGCGGGTCTGGCGATTTCTTCGCGCTTCACGACCCAGATCCGTGGCCTCGAGCAGGCGGCGCGCAATGCCAATGACGGCATTTCACTCGCGCAGACCGCTGAAGGTGCGCTCAATGAAGTCAGCAACAACCTTCAACGCATCCGCGAGCTGGCGGTGCAGAGCCGCAACGCAACCAACAGCGCTACGGATCGCGCTGCGCTCGATGCGGAAGCCCAGCAGCTGAAGGACGAAATCGACCGCGTAGCGGCACAGACGTCCTTCAACGGCGTCAACCTGCTGGATGGCTCGTTCACCAACCAGGTCTTCCAGGTGGGGGCCAATGCCGGCCAGACGATCACGATCTCGGGCATCGTCAATGCGACGTCGGCCAACCTGGGGACTTACACGAGCGCGAGTGTCACCGGCGTCGCGGCTACGACGTTCACGGCGATCACGGCCGGCGATCTGACGATCGATGGCGGCAACGGCAACGGTGCGATCAGCGTCGGTGCGATCGCGGCGGATACGAGCGCCACCGAGCGCGCCGCCAGCATCGTCAACGCGGTCAACTCGGTCGCCGATCAAACCGGAGTCTACGCCGTCAACGACACGGCGACGACCGTTACCCTGTTTTCGACCTCCGGGACCGGAATCACGATCGGACTGGCGGGCTCTGCAACGACCGCGACTACCGGCCTGACAGCGGGTACGACTGCCGCGACCAGCTCGACCGGCTTTGCGACGCTGGATCTGACGAACGTGGCGGGCGCCGACACCGCGATGCGGCAGATGGACGCGGCACTGGCCGCGGTCAACACCGCTCGGGCGAACCTCGGCGCCATCCAAAACCGCTTCACCTCGGTGGTGGCAAGCTTGCAGACGACCAGCGAAAACCTCTCCGCTTCGCGCAGCCGCATCATGGACGCGGACTTCGCAAAGGAGACGGCCGAGCTGACCCGCACGCAGATCCTGCAGCAGGCCGGTACGGCGATGCTGGCCCAGGCCAACGCAGTGCCGCAGAACGTTCTGAGCCTGCTCCGCTGAGCCAGGACGTGACCCCGGGGCAGGGGACGCCCCGGGGTCGCCTTCCTGACCATGATCCAGCGGAGATCGGAACCGGAGGCTCCGGACATGACTGAAGCAATTCAAGTGGCGAGCGCAACGGCTGCGCCGGCGGGCGGCGGCCGTTCGAGCGTTGCGTCATCACCGCCTGCCGTCCGCCAGCCGTCGTCGCCGGTCGATGCAGCGGCAACTTCCTTGCGCCCCAAGGAAGCCAGCGCGGACCGGACTGAGCCTGCGACCGTGCGTGATGTCAGCGCCGCGGCACAGGAGTTGCAGCGCTATGCGCGGCGCTCCAAGTCCGACCTGGCTTTCCGTGTCGAGGCGGACCTGAACCGGGTGGTGGTGTCTGTAGTGGATCGCGAGGATGGAACGGTACTGCGCCAGATCCCCGGTGAAGAGGCGTTGCGTATCGCGCGCGCCATCGCCAAGATGCAGGAGGAAGGGACGGGCGGCCTGGTGCAGGAAGTCGCCTGAACTGAGCGAGGCAGTCACATGGCTATTACTGCGGCAGGCGTGGGATCGGGACTGGATATTGCGTCCATCGTCAACCAGCTTGTCTCCGCCGAACGCGCGCCGGTGCAGAGCCGCATTTCGGCTGCACGGGCCAAGGTCAATACGCAGATATCGGCGTTGGGCGCACTCAAGGGTGCGCTATCCAATCTGAAGTCCAAGCTGTCGGCGCTGGGGCCGGGCAAGCAGCTCGAAGCGGTCGCTGCCACCTCGTCGTCGAGTGAGACTTTTACCGCCGTTGCCGGCAAGGGCGCCGCTGCCGGCAGTTACGACGTCGAGGTGGTGGCGCTTGCCAAGGCACACAAACTGGTCAGCCAGGCTTACAGTGGCGGCGCGAACACGGTGCTGGGCAACGGCACGGTGGAGATCAGCGTCGGCGGCCAAGCGTTTACGGTGACGCTCAGCGACGGACACAACACTCTGGGCAGTTTGCGCGACGCGATCAACGCGTCTCAGGACAATACCGGCGTCACAGCGACATTGATCAACGACCAGGATGGTGCGCGTCTGCTGCTGACCGCGAAAAAGACCGGCACCGATAACCAAATCGTGCTCAACACGGCGCTGTTCACAATGTCTGAGCAACAGGCAGCCGCGAATGCACAGGTCAGAATCGAAGGCTATGACGTTTACTCTCAATCCAACACGGTGACGGGTGCTGTCGATGGCGTCACACTCACACTGTACAGGCCATCCGACGGACAAACCGGAACGCTGACCATTGCCCGTGATAGCGGCGCGGGCAAGTCGGCGATCGAGGACTTCGTCAAAGCGTACAACGCCGTCGTTAGTGTCGTCGTGTCGCAGACCCGGTATGACGCCGAGGCGAAGAAAGCCTCCACCTTCACCGGCGATGCAGCAGTGCGTGGGGTGATGCAAACCTTGCGCGGCATCGCTGGCGGGGCGGCGGAAAGTGGTGAGCTGACGACGCTGGCCGAACTGGGCATCAAGACCAAGACCGACGGCACGCTCGAAATCGACAGCAGCAGGCTGACCGACGTCCTGTCGGCCAAGGCCAACGCGGTCACGGCGCTGTTCTCCGGCGACGGCGGCATCGCCACGCGGCTGTCCGCCGCGATCGACCAATTGGTAAAGCCCGGCGGCACTCTGGATGCCAAGTCGAACTCGCTGAACGCCAACCTCAAAGACCTCAGCGTGCAGCAGGAAGCGCTGGATCGCCGTATCGACGGACTGCAGGAGCGCTACCAGAAGCAGTTTGCCGGGCTGGACAGCCTGCTCGGCCAGATGAACGCGACCAGTTCCTACCTGTCGCAGCAGCTCAGCTCACTGTCCAAGCTGCGCTGATCCGGCCGACGAAAGGTTCAAGTCGCGGACCGGAACGCCGTTATAGAGTTGACCGACGAACATCGAACCAGGATTGCCCCGTGTCCCACTCCGCGCTCAGCGAGTACCGCAACACGTCCGTCTTCGGCGCAGCCGAGGCGGCATCGCCGCACAAACTGATCGAGATGCTGTACGCCGGCCTGCTCGAACGGCTGGCGACGGCGCGTGGTGCGATCGGACGCGGTGACACGGCGGGCAAGGCGAAAGCCCTGTCGTCTGCGCTCGACATCGTCCAGCACCTCAAGCTGAATCTCGACCAGGACAAGGGCGGCGCCATCGCCCGCAACCTGGGCGCGCTGTACGACTACCTGAGCACGCGCCTGCTGCACGCCAACCTCAAGAGCGACGTTGCCGCCCTCGACGAGATGATCGACCTGGTGCGTCGTCTGAAGAGCGCCTGGGACGCGATGCCGGCGCCGCACTGAGGATCGCGATCGGCGCCATGCAGGGTCCGCTCGACCAGTGGCTGGGCTACCGCGACTGCCTGCCGCTGCGGATCGAGCCGTTGTCGTCCGAGCCGTCCGCTGCGCAGATCGAGCGCTGGCACGACCAGAACCTGCGCACCCTGCACGCGGTCTGCGTGCTCGACGAACGCCATCAGCGTGCCGACGTCACCGGCAAATCGCTGGAGGACGAGGTCGAGCGGCTGCATCAGAAGCTCGACGTGGTGCTGGAACTGCTCGGCACCGTGCTGCGCGCGAGCCGTCCGCCCGCGCCGGAAGTCCCGCTGCGTCTGAGCCGCGAGGGGCTGTGCTGGACGGGGCCGGACCTGCCGCCGGCCGGGGCCGCCGTGCTCGTCACCCTCGACCTGCACCCCTGCGCGCCGATGCCGCTGTGCTGGCCGGCGCAGGTACTGGGCATGCATGAGGGCGAGGTCTGCGCGCGCTTCCGCGAGATGAGCGACGCACTCGCCGCCGCGCTGGAACGTCTGGTGTTCATCCGTCACCGCCGGTCGGTCGCCGGCTCGCGCTCGCCGGGATCTTCGCACACGCCGTAGGATCATTCCCGACACTGGGGTCCTCCATCCGATGACAGGAGGACCTCGGGATGCGTGTCGTGCTGGCGGATGCCTGCAATCTGGTGCGGGCAGGGTTCAAGCGCCTGCTCGAGGATGGTGGCGAGCACGCGGTCGTCGGGGAGGCCGCCGATGGGCAGGGACTGTTGGAACAGGTGCGCCGGCACCGTCCGGATGTGGTCCTGACCGAAACGAGCCTGCCGGGCATGAGCGGCATCGAGGCGCTGGCCCAGTTGCGCCAGCTGCACCCCGATGTCCCGGTGCTGATCGTGTCCTCGCGCGGCGACGGCCAGCTGATCCGCTCGGCCCTGCGCCTGGGTGCGGCCGGCTACCTGGACAAGGATGGTGACCCGGTGGAGCTGGGGCTGGCACTGCGCGCGGTGCAGAAACACCAGATCTACCTGAGCCCGTCGATTTCTCATGCGGCCATCGATCGCCGCGGCAGCGAGCGTGTCGAGGATGACGTATCCCTGACGCCGCGCCAGCGCCAGGTGTTGCAGATGATCGGGCAGGGCAAGTCCACCCGCGAGATCGCGTCGCAGATGGGGGTGAGCGTCAAGACCGTCGAGACGCACCGCGCGCGCATGATGGAGTCGCTCGGTCTGCAGGGCATCAACGCGCTGATGCGCTACGCGATCCGCGGCGAGCGCGAGATGCTGCTGTTCTGAGCGCGCGCATGACCGACAGGAAATGGGGTGACGGGATTCCGCGGTCTGGGCATGACTCGAGTCCTGCATTTTCTCCGCATGGTGACGGAATTCCGCCGTTCGTCGTCGAAGCCATCCTCGGGGGAAGCGAAGTATGTGATCGTCAAACCCAGTCAGCGCTGAATGCGGTGTTCACCGACCTCGGATCAAGTTGCGGAGCCTGTCCATGAAGCCCGGCGTACAACTCAAGACGACGCAACGGCAGCAGATGACCCAGAACCTGCTGCAGTCGATCCGGCTGCTGCAGTTATCGACGCAGGAGCTGGAAGACGAGCTGCGTGAGGCGCTGGAGCGCAACGTCATGCTCGAGACCGTGGAGCCTGGCGACGAGGAAGATGACCCGAGCCGGCCGGAGGCCGAGGACCGGCCGGCAGAGGCGCCGGTCGCAGTGACCGGCCGGGATCCGGCGGCGGTCACGCAGGTCGAGGCGGATTTCGACTGGTCCAGCCGCGAAGCCTGGTCGGGTGGCGAACCGCGCGACGAGGACGACGAGCCCTGGGAGGCGCGCATCGCCGCGCCGCCGGCGCTGGATGCGCGGGTCGCGGCGCTCGAACAGCTGCAGCTGCTGGTGGAGGCGCCGCGCGAGGCGCGGCTGATCGCCGTCATCCTCGACGCGATCGACGACAACGGCTACCTGACCCAGCCGCTCGACGGCATCGCTCTCGAATCCGGGCTCGACCCGTTGCCGGATGCCGCAGAAGTCGAAGCGGCGCTGGCCAAGGTGCAGAGTGTCGAGCCGAGCGGCTTTGGTGCGCGCGATCTGCGCGAGTGCCTGAGCCTGCAGCTGCGCAGCCTGCCGGCGTCGCCGCTGACGGCCGTCGCACAGACGATCGTCGATCATGAACTCGACGCGCTGGCGCAACGCGACTTCGCCGGCATCCGCAGCCGTCTGAACCTGGACAACGTGATGCTGCGGCGCGCCATCAACCAGGTGCTGAGCCTGAATCCCAGGCCGGGCGCGGCGCCGGCGGCGGCGGCCGAGGCCGCGCTGCCGGACGTGCTCGTGACCGGCACGCCAGGCGCCTGGAAGATCTCGCTCAACGCCGAGCGCTTGCCGCGCGTGCGCGTGCATCGTCAGTACGAGCGCTGCATCGAAGGGCGCGCCCATCGCATGCTGCGCGAGCAGTTGCAGGAAGCGCGCTGGCTGGTGCGCGGCATCGAGATGCGCAACGACACCTTGCTGCGCACCGCGCGCGCGATCTTCGAGCGCCAGCAGGCGTTCCTCGACCGAGGCGAGGAAGGCATGGCGCCGCTGACCCTGCGCGAGATCGCCGATGCGATCGGCATGCACGAATCGACCGTGTGCCGCGTCACGACCAACAAGTGGGTGCAGACGCCTTGGGGCGTGTATGAGCTCAAGGCGTTTTTCCCGTCGCAGATCGCCGGGGTCGAAGGCGAAACCTCCGGCACCGCGGTCAAGGCGATGATCCGCCGCATCGTCGATGGCGAGAACGTCGCGACGCCGTTGTGCGATGGGGACATTGCTGCCATTCTGGCGCGCAAGGGCGTGCGGGTGGCGCGGCGCACGGTTGCCAAGTACCGCGAGGCGATGCGGATTCCGTCCGCGAAGGAGCGCGGTCCCGAATCGGCGCGGCGCGATCTGCGCGTGGTGGCGTGAGGACACGCCGATGACGCGCATGGAGAGCGGGATTGAAGACTCTGCGGACTCTGCTGGTGGACGACAATCGCCCGTTCCTGATCCTGGCAAGGCACCTGCTGGAGGACTGCGCGGAGATCGACGTGATCGGTGAAGCGCACGACGGCAGCGAGGCGGTGCGCCTGTCGGAATCCCTGCGCCCGGACCTGATCATCATGGACCTGGCGATGCCGGGCATGGGCGGGCTGCAGGCGACGCGGCTGATCAAGGCGCAGGACGATCCGCCGGTGATCGTCATCGCCTCGCACTATGACGATCCGGCGCACCGCGAGTTCGTCGCGCAGGTCGGCGCGGAAGGTTTCGTCAACAAGCAGTACTACGAGACCGAGGTGATCGCATTCGTGCGCAATCTGGTGCGGGAGATGCATTGATGGCGGACGCGCGGGTCCTGGTGATCGATGCCGATGCCGAGCGCGCCGAGCGGCTGCGCACGGTGCTGGAATTCGTGGACCACCGGCCGGTGATCGTCGAGAACTGTGCGGCGATCGACCTGGCCCAGCACAAGCCGCGCGACTGGGGCGCGATCGTCGTCGGCAAGGCCGACACGGCGAGCCTGGTGCGGTTCATCGACTGGCTGCGCAAGGACCGCCTGCATCCGCCGCTGCTGGTGTTGCAGCCCTACCACGACCTGGTGCTGGACGCGTCCGGCCTGGACCGCAGCGCCTGCCTGCCGCTCGATACGCCGGTGCGTTACGCGCAGCTGTCCGAACTGCTGCGTCGCGCGAGCCTGGTCGGCCTGCAGCAGGAAGCCGAGGTCACGCAGCTGTCCGGCCCGACCGGCAACTCCCCGGCGATCCGCCGCGTGCGGCGCATGATCGAGCAGGTCGCGGCTTTCGACACCACGGTCCTGATCACCGGCGAGTCCGGCACCGGCAAGGAAGTGGTCGCGCGCGCGATCCACGAACGCTCGGCGCGTGCCGGACATCCGTTCGTCGCCGTGAATTGCGGCGCGATTCCGCACGAGCTGCTGGAAAGCGAGCTGTTCGGTCACGAGAAAGGCGCGTTCACCGGCGCGATCACCGCGCGCAAGGGCCGCTTCGAAATGGCCGATGGCGGCACGCTGTTCCTCGACGAGATCGGCGACATGCCACTGTCGATGCAGGTCAAGATCCTGCGCGTGCTGCAGGAGCGCACCTACGAGCGCGTCGGTGCCGCGCGCAGCTCGCACTGCGACGTGCGCATCATCGCCGCGACGCATCGCGATCTGGAGGAGGCGATCACCAAGGGTACGTTCCGCGAGGACCTGTTCTACCGCCTCAACGTGTTTCCGATCGAGACACCGCCGCTGCGTGAGCGCCTCGAGGACTTGCCGCTGCTGATCGAGGATCTGGTGCGGAGTCTGGAGCGCAGTGGCCATGGGCGGGTGCGGCTGAGCGCCGACGCGGTGCACGCGCTGCGCGCCTACCACTGGCCCGGCAACGTGCGCGAGTTGTCGAACCTGATCGAGCGGCTGGCGGTGCTGCATCCGGGCGAAACCGTGGGCGTCGAGGATCTGCCGCTGCGTTATCGCGCCGGTCTGTCCGCCGAGAAGGTCGCCGCCTGCGCGGTCGCCGAACTGCGCCGCGAGGGATCCACCGGCGCGGTGGCCGAGGCGCGCCGGACCGACGAAGACGAGGCTGTGCGCATACCCGCCAGCATCGCCGGCAGCGAGCTGCCGCCCGAGGGCGTCAACCTGAAGGATCACATCGAGCACATCGAGCTGAACCTGATCAAGCAGGCGCTGCAGCAGGCCGGGGGTATCGTCGCCCACGCCGCGAAGCTGCTCAACACGCGCCGCACGACGCTGGTCGAGAAGCTGCGCAAGTACGGCCTGTCCGCGCGCGAGGAGATCTAGACCGCGGGTGCGGCGCGTCCCCGCGCCGGAAGATTGACGTCGCTGCCGCTGCGCGGTCGGGAACGGAAGTTGCTCTGTCCCCCCCACACAGGTTCAGCGGGACCGCATATGAGCGATATGGATGTCTCCCGGGTGTTGGCGCAGATCCGCGCACTGCAGTCGCAGGCGACGCTCAGGCCGCCGGCTCCGTCGGTGGATACGGGCGCGCAGAAGCCGGGATTCGACGGACTTCTGAAAAGCGCCATCGATCAGGTCAACCAGTCGCAGCAGGCCACCGCGCGCCTGCAGGACGCGTTCTCGCGTGGCGACCGCAGCGTCGAGCTGGCCGACGTGATGCTGGCGTCCGCGAAGTCGCAGGTGAATTTCCGCGCGATGACCGAAGTGCGCAACCGCCTGGTATCCGCGTACCAGGACATCATGAACATGCCGATCTGAGGACCGGGCTGAGCCATGGCACAGACAGCGATCACCAACGTCGGTCAGCTCAAGGACATCCCGGCACTGCGGCAGCTGGCCATGCTGGTCGGCGTGGCCTTCGCGGTGGCACTGGGGCTGTGGCTGTTCCGCTGGGCGCAGGAGCCGGCCTACACGCCGCTGTACAGCGGTCTGGGCGACCGCGACGCGGCGGCGATGGTCGAGGCCCTGCGCGCCGCCAACATTCCCTACCGTTTCGATCCGGGCAGTGGCGTCGTCGCCGTGCCGCAGGCCCAGCTCGACCAGGCGCGCCTGCAGCTGGCTTCGCAGGGGCTGCCGAACAGCAGCAACGTCGGCTTCGAGATGATGCAGCAGGACCAAGGGTTCGGCACCAGCCAGTTCATCGAGACCGCGCGCTACCAGCACGCGCTCGAGACCGAGCTGGTGCGCACGATCTCGGCGCTGCAGCCGGTCCGCGCGGCGCGCGTGCACCTGGCGATCCCCAAGCCATCCGCCTTCACGCGCGATGGCAGCACGCCCAGCGCATCGGTGCTCATCGACCTGCATCCGGGTCGCGTGCTGGAGCAGAACCAGGTCGCGTCGATCGTGCATCTGGTGGCGTCCAGCGTCGCGGGCATGCCGGCCAGCAGTGTGACGGTCATCGACCAGTACGGCCGTCTGCTCAGCCAGCAGGGCAGCGATTCGGCCATGGCACGCAGCGCCGAGCAGCTGGAACACACACGCCGGCTGGAGGCCGATTACGTGCGGCGCATCAACGAGCTGCTGATGCCGATGGTCGGCGCCGGCCGGGTCAGCGCGCAGGTGACCGCGGACATCGACTATGCGGTGACCGAGGAGGCGCGCGAGATCTACGCGCCGGATCCGGCGAAGCTGCGCAGTGAGCAGGTCAACGAGCAGATGCGCGGCGCAGGTCTGGGCGGCGGCGGCATTCCGGGCGCGACCAGCAACCAGCCGCCGGCGGCCAGTAGCAACCCGCCGCTCAATGCGACGGCTTCCGGCGCGGAGCGCGTCGACATGTCGCGCCAGGCGACCCGCAACTACGAGATGGATCGCACGGTCAGCCACACGCGCCAGCCGGTCGGCCAGCTGCGCCGGCTGTCGGTCGCCGTACTGGTGGATCACGTGCCACGACCGAAGCCGGAGGGCAAGGCCGGCGAGATGGAGCTCGCGCCGTTGACCGCCGAGGAGCTCGGCAAGGTCGAGGCGCTGGTCCGCGAGGCGGTCGGCTTCAACGCCCAGCGCGGCGATTCGGTGAGCGTGCAGAACGCCGCCTTCCTCAAGCCGGAGCTGCCGGAGCCGCAGGAGCTGCCGTTGTGGGAGCGGCCGCAGCTGATCGACATCGCGCGCCAGGTCGGCGGTGTCGCCGTGGTCCTGGTGCTGATCTTCTTCGTGCTGCGACCCCTGCTGCGTTCGCTGATGGCGGCGCCGCTGCGTGCGCAGCCAGCGGCCGCGCTGCCCGCCGGCGCGGCTGCCGAGGCGGTCGCCGCGTCCGATCAGCTGACGCTGACGCCGGGCGCTCCGGCGCTGCCGGTCGGCGCCTATGAACAGAAGCTGCAGACCGCACGCGCAGCGGTTGCCCAGGACCCCAAGCGGGTGGCACAGGTGGTCAAGACCTGGATCGGTCAGGAGGGCGGCTGATGCGTGTCGGCCAGGATCGACCGTTCGCCGCCGGATTGTGCTGAAGGCCGAAACCTGGTCCTAATATTGCAGAGCTGACCGCGATCCGTACTGCACCCACCGAACCACCGCGATGGCCGACGCTCCGAGCAAGTCTTCAGCCAGTTCGTCCAAGACGGGCGCGTCCGGGATCGAACGCGCCGCGATTCTGCTGATGTCGCTCGGCGAGACCGAGGCGGCGGAAGTGCTCAAGCACATGGGCGCGAAAGACGTGCAGAAGGTCGGTGCGGCGATGGCCACGCTGAGCAACGTGTCGCGCGATCGTGCCACCGAGGTCATGGACAGTTTCATCGAGGAGCTCGACGCGCAGACCTCGCTTGGCGTCGGCGCCGACGACTACGTGCGCCGCGTGCTGGTCAACGCGCTCGGCCAGGACAAGGCCTCCGGCGTGATCGACCGCATCCTGCTCGGCCGCAACAGCAAGGGTCTGGAGGCACTCAAGTGGATGGAGACGCGCGCCGTCGCCGACATCGTCCGCAACGAGCATCCGCAGATCGTCGCCATCGTGCTGTCGTACCTCGACCCCGACCAGGCCGCCGACGTCCTGACCCAGCTGCCGGACCGCATGAAGAGTGATGTGCTGATGCGCATCGCGCGCCTCGACGGCATCCAGCCGTCGGCCCTGCGCGAGCTCGACGAGATCATGGAGAAGCAGTTCAGCGGCGGCGGCAACCTCAAGTCTTCGAGCGTCGGCGGCATCAAGGTGGCCGCCGGCATCCTCAACCTGATGGATTCTTCGGAGGAACAGGCCATCGTCGCCCGCATCGGCGAGATGGACCAGGAGCTTTCGCAGAAGATCCAGGACCTGATGTTCGTGTTCGACGATCTCGCCGATGTGGACGACCGCAGCATCCAGACGCTGCTGCGCGAGATCGCCACCGACACCCTGGCGATGGC
Source organism: Fontimonas sp. SYSU GA230001 (assembly GCF_040066175.1). Classification (NCBI taxonomy): domain Bacteria; kingdom Pseudomonadati; phylum Pseudomonadota; class Gammaproteobacteria; order Nevskiales; family Nevskiaceae; genus Fontimonas; species Fontimonas sp. SYSU GA230001. The sequence goes on along the minus strand of NZ_JBEAAM010000013.1, from coordinate 40,834 downwards.
GCTCAAGGGCGCCGATCCGCGCATCAAGGACAAGATCCTGCGCAACATGTCCAAGCGCGCCGCCGAGATGCTGGTCGAGGACATGGAGGCGAGGGGACCGGCCAAGCTGTCCGACGTCGAGGCCGCGCAGAAGGAGATCCTCGCCGCGGCACGCCGCCTCGCCGATGCCGGCACGATCGTCATCGGCGGCAAGGGTGAGGAGTTCGTCTGATGAACGAGTCGCCGGCCGCCGAAGTGCTGCAGGCCGAGTCACTGGGCCCAGGCCTGGCGCGCTGGCAGCTGCCGCGCTTCGATCAGGGCGGGCCGCCGACCGCGCAGCGCCTGGAGGACATCGAGGCAGCGGCCTACCAGGAGGGCTTGCAGCGCGGCCAGGCCGAAGGTTTCGCGGTCGGACAGAAGGCTGCGCTGGCACAGGCGCAGCGCCTGCAGACGCTGATCGAACACATGGCGCGGCCGCTGGCGCATCTGGACGAGGAAACCGAGCAGGCGCTGGTCGAGCTGGCATCGGCGATCGCGCGCCGCATTCTCGGCGAGGAACTGAGCCTGCGCCCCGAACGGGTGGTCGGCATGGTGCGCGAGGCGCTGGCCGGCGTGCCGCCGATGCCGCGCAGCGTGCGCATCAACGTGCATCCCGACGACGTCGCGCTGGTGCGCGAGCACGTGCGTCCCGCGCACGAGATCAAGGACTACGAGGTCGTTGGCGACGCGACGCTCAAGCGCGGCGATTGCCGCGTGGTCACGGAGTCGTCGCAGATCGACGCCCGGCTCGACGAACGCGTGCGCATCGCCGCACTGCCGCAAGACGAGGGTCCGGCATGAACGATGCCGTGGCCAATCCGTGGTCGCAGGCGGCGAACCGCCGCTACGCCACGCAGCTGCGCGAGCGTGCGCAGCGCGTGGCCGTCGCGCCGAGTTTTCGTGTCGAGGGCCAGTTGCGGCGCGTCGTCGGCCTGACCCTCGAGGCGGTCGGCTGTCAGCTGCCGGTCGGCGCGCGTGCGCGCGTGGCCAGCGCGGACGGCAGCAGCGTCGAGGCCGAGGTGGTCGGTTTCTCGGGCGATCGGATCTACCTGATGCCCAGCGGCGACATGCACGGCCTCGTGCCGCATGCGCGGGTCGTGCCTTCCGGCCGCGCGGCGGCCGTGGAAGTCGGCGAGTCGCTGCTCGGTCGCGTGCTCGATGGCGAGGGCCGCCCGATCGATGGCCTCGGCCGGCTGTCCTGCGACGCGCACGCGCGCCTGTACGGCGCGCCGATCAATCCGCTGGAGCGCGAGCCGGTCACCCAGCCGCTCGACGTCGGCGTGCGCGTGATCAATGCGCTGCTGACGGTCGGCCGCGGCCAGCGGCTCGGCCTGTTCGCCGGCACCGGTGTCGGCAAGTCCACGCTGCTGGGGATGATGACCCGCTATACCTCGGCGGATGTCATCGTCGTCGGCCTGATCGGCGAGCGTGGCCGTGAGGTGCGGGAGTTTCTCGATCACAATCTCGGCGTCGCCGGGCGACGGCGCGCGGTGGTCGTCGCCACGCCGGCGGACCGTTCCCCGCTGCTGCGGCTGCGCGCCGCCTACACGGCGACCGCGATCGCCGAGTATTTCCGCGACAGCGGCCGCAACGTGCTGCTGCTGATGGATTCGCTGACGCGTTTCGCCCAGGCGCAGCGCGAGATCGGCCTGGCGGTCGGAGAACCGCCGACGACACGCGGCTATCCACCGTCGGTGTTCGCGCGGCTGCCGGGGCTGGTCGAGCGCGCCGGCAACGGCCGCCGTGGCGGCGGCTCGATCACCGCGTTCTATACGGTGCTGACCGAAGGCGACGATCCCAACGATCCGATCGCCGATGCCGCCCGCGGCATCCTCGACGGACATATCGTGCTGTCGCGCGCGATCGCCGATTCCGGCCTGTACCCGGCGGTCGATATCGAAGCCTCGCTGTCGCGCGTGATGCCGGCGATCGTGGCGTCCGAGCAGCTGCAGCGGGCGCGCCAGCTGCGCGCGCTGTTCTCGGCCTACCAGCGCAATCGTGACCTGATCAACATCGGCGCCTACCAGAAGGGCGCCGATCCCCGCGTCGATGCGGCCATCGCCAAATGGCCGCAGATCGAAGAATTCCTTCGCCAGAGCATCGACCGCGCCGCCAACCTGCAGGACAGCCAGCGTGCGCTCGCCGAGTTGCTGGCACCCGCGCCCGGAGAACGGACATGACCACACCACTCGCCTCACAACGCCTGCAGCCGCTGCAGCAGCTTGCGCAGACGCGCGAGGAGGAAGCCGCGCGGCGCCTGCTCGAACAGCAGCGCCAGCTCAGCGAGCGCGAACTGCGCCTGCATGAGCTGACCCGTTATCTGGCCGAATACGAGGCGATGAACAGCGCCGGCAGCGCACGCATGCTGATCAATCAGCGCGCGTTCATCGAGCGCCTGCGCGAGGCGGTGGCGATGCAGCGGCGACTGGTCGAACAGGCGCGCGCCGGCTGCGACGCCGAGCGCGGCCGCTGGCTGCTCGAGCGGCGCGAGGTCTCGACGCTGGATCAGCTCGCCGAGTGCTACCGGCGCCGCGAGCGCCAGATCGAGGAACGGCGCGATCAGAAGCGGCTCGATGAGTTCGCCCTGCGCAGTTTCGTCGCTGCCCAGGCGGCCGCGTCGGGGCAAGGTCATGGCCGGCACTAGCGCGGTCCCGGCATCCGCCGGTGCCGCTGCGCGCATCGGATCGACCCCGCGTGCCGAGGCTGTGCCCGGCGCCGCGCCCGGTGATTTCGCCGGCCTGTTCGGCGCGTTGACCCTCGCGTCCGCAGTGCCCGGTGAACCGGTCGTGGCGGAGCCGGTGGCCGAGGGTGAGATGCCACAGACCGATGCCGACGGAGCGGCCGAGGACGCGGGCGCGGCATCGGCGCTGCTGGGCTGGCTGTTCGGCTTGATGCCTGCGGCGGCGGAGCCCGACGCAGCCGCGACGCCGGTGGACGCCGTGCCGGGAGCGGTGGGTGAGGTCGTTCCGTTTTCCGCTGCCGCCGGCGCGCTCGCGGTTGCCGACGACGCAGACCTGGTCCCCGCGTTGCGCGCCGCCGTGCCGGCGCGCGACCGCGCCGCGATCCCGGGCATGAGCCTGTCCGCTGCCGAGCCATCCGGACGCACGGACGCCCGGCCCGGTACGGGACCGGCGCTGTTCGCGCCGGAGCTGCAGACTGCCGCCGCGGACCTCGTGCCGCCGGCATCGGTGCGCGATGCGGCCGATCCGCTGCACGCGCTTGCGGCCCTGCGCGCGGCGCACGATCCGGCCGTGCCCGTCACGCTGCCCGCGTTCGGTCACGCAGCGGCGGCTCACTCGCCGATCGCCGCCGGTCCGGCAGGTCCGCCGCCGGCCGCGCCGCTCCATGCGCTCGCGCCGGAGTTCGTTGCCGATCTGGGCGAACGCATCGAATGGCAGCTCGCCGACGGTGTCGGCGAGGCGCGGATCGAGCTGCACCCGGCCGAATTGGGCTCGCTGACCGTGCGCATCGAGACCCAGGGCGATCAGGCGCGCATCCACATCGCCGCCGCCGAGGCGGCGACGCGCAGCCTGCTCAGCCACGCGTTGCCGCAGCTGCGCGAGCTGTTCGCCAGCGCAGGCATCAACCTCACCCGGGGGCAGGTGGACACGCTGGAACGGCGCGACCGTCTCGTCGGCGAGCGTGCCGGCTCGGCTGCGGCCGTCGTCGCCGGCCAGCGGCGGCGCATCACGCAGGTGCTGCTGGTGGACGCTTACGCTTGAGTCCGGTCCGGCGGCCGCCGGAATCCCGACGCGGCGACTGCAGGCGACGGTGCCGGTTTTCCGTCCATCCTCTTCCGGCGCAGCGCTGATCGCGCAGCCGCAGGCTCGCCGAGTCTGGAACAGGACTTGCTCGCTCAGGGACAATCCCTTTCCGATCACCGCGGAGCCGGTTCGAGATGGCCAAAGACGACGAGGACACTCCTGCGCAGGCGGCGAAGCCTGAAGCGCCAGCGAAAAAGGGCATCGGCGCGGTCGGGCTGATCATCGCCATCGTGCTGTCGGTCGCCGCCAGCGCCGGTGTCAGCTGGTTTCTGATCCACGGCGCCGTCTCGGAGCTCAAGTCCGGACCCGCCGACGAGGTGAAGGCGGAGGAGCCGCCCAAGCTGCCGACCGAACCGGCGAACTACGTGTCCCTGGACCCGGCCTTCGTCGTCAACATCGAAGGCGTCGGTGGTTCGCGCTTCCTGCAGATCCAGATCGAGGTGATGACGCGCAACCCGAAGTCGGTGGAACTGGTGCAGCGTCATGCGCCGCGCATCCGCAGCGCGCTGCTGCTGCTGCTCGGGCAGCAGAAGGCCGAAGTCCTGCAGACCCGCGAGGGCAAGGAGGCTCTGCAGGCGCAGGTGCTGACCGAGATCAACGGCATCCTCAAAGCCGAGACCGGCAAGGCCGACATCGAGGCCGTGTACTTCACCAGCTTCGTGATCCAGTAATGAGCAACACGGACCTGCTGTCACAGGACGAGATCGACGCACTGCTGCACGGCGTCGATAGCGGCGCGGTGGATACGACGCCGCCCCCGGCGGCGCCGGGCGAGGCGCGGCCCTTCGACTTCACGTCGCAGGACCGCATCGTCCGTGGGCGCATGCCGACGCTGGAGATGATCAACGAACGCTTCGCGCGCCTGTTCCGCATCTCGCTGTTCAACATGCTGCGGCGCTCGCCCGAGCTGACCGTGGTCGGCATCGAGACGGCGAAGTTCTCCGAGTACACGCATTCGCTGTTCGTGCCGACCAACCTCAACCTGGTGCGCGTCAAGCCCCTGCGCGGTACCGCGCTGGTGGTGTTCGAACCGCGCCTGGTGTTCAGCGTCGTGGAGAACTTCTTCGGCGGTGACGGCCGCTTCAAGACCAAGATCGAAGGGCGCGAGTTCACGCCCACCGAGATGCGGGTCATCCACCTCATGCTCAAGCAGGCGTTCGAGGACATGCAGGAGGCTTGGAGTCCGGTGATGAAGGTGGAGTTCGAGTACATCAACTCCGAGGTCAATCCGCATTTCGCCAACATCGTCTCGCCGAGCGAGATCGTCGTCGTCAGCAAGTTCAAGATCGAGCTCGAAGGCGGCGGCGGCCACGTGCACGTCACCTTCCCGTACTCGATGATCGAGCCAATCCGCGAGCTGCTGGACGCCGGTATCCAGTCGGACCGGGTGGACAAGGACGAGCGCTGGGCACAGGCGCTGCGCGACCAGATCAAGGATGCCGAGGTCGAACTGGAATGCGAGCTGGCGCGCGCGACCATTTCGCTGCGCCAGCTGACCCAGCTCAAGCCGGGTGACGTGATTCCGATCAACCTGCCGAGGACGCTGGACCTGTGTGTCGAGAACGTGCCGGTGTTGCGCGGCACGTTCGGCGTGTCCAAGGGCCAGAACGCGATCCGCGTCACCGAGGCCGTCCGCAGCAAGCCCGCGCCCCACAACCGGGAGGCCGCGTGAGCGCGCCGGCGCGGTGGCCGCGCGCAGCGCGAGGCGTGCGCCTGGCGCACGATGGATCGCGGCACCACATCCACGAAATGCAGTTCACGGAGGTCGATCAGTGAGCGCTCAAGATGCCGGCAAGGGGACCGAGCCGTCCCGTGCCACGTTCCAGAATCTCGAAGACCGCGCGGGTGCCGTGGCAACCGGCGATGTCAGCCTCGATGTCATCCTCGACGTGCCGGTCACGCTGTCGCTCGAAGTGGGGCGCACGCGCATTCCGATCCGCAGCCTGCTGCAGCTCAATCAGGGCTCGGTCGTCGAACTCGACCGTCAGGCCGGTGAGCCGCTCGACGTCTTCGCCAACGGCACGCTGGTCGCGCATGGCGAGGTCGTGGTGGTCAACGAGAAGTTCGGCATCCGCCTGACCGACGTCGTCAGTCCCGCCGAGCGCATCCGGAAACTCAAGTGACCGCAATGCGCAGCATTGCGGTCATCCCCGCGCAGGCGGGGATCCAGGACCGGCATGGGCGCAGCATTGCGGTCATCCCCGCTGTCGCGGGAATGACGTCATTGCCCGCAGCAGCGGCGGCAGAACCGGCCGCCGGGGCCGCCGGTAGCGCTGCCGGCATCGTCGGGATGCTCGGCAGTCTGATGCTGGTGCTGGCGCTGATCTTCGCCCTGGCCTGGCTGCTGCGCTGGCTGCAGTCGGCGCGCCTGGGACGCGGTCCGGCGCTGCAGCTGCAGGCCGGTGTCCAGGTCGGCGCGAAGGAGAAGGTCGTGCTGATCCAGGTCGGCGATCAGCAGTTCCTGCTCGGCGTCGCCGCCGGCGGCGTGAACCTGCTGCATCGCTTCGACGCGCCGGTCAACGTGGAAATCGCGCCGGCCGCGGAATCGGCATTCGCGCAACGACTGCGCCAGGCGTTGACCGGCAAGGCCAGCCCATGACACGTCGGCAGGGACTGCGAATCGCGCTGGGCATCGCCACGGTGCTGCTGATCGCGGATCCCGTTGCGGCCGCACCGGCGCTGCCCGCGGTGACATCGAGTCCGGTCAGCGGCGGCGGCACCGAGTACAGCCTCAGCATCCAGGTGCTGTTGCTGATGACGGCGCTGACGCTGTTGCCGGCGCTGCTGCTGTCGATGACCGCATTCACGCGCATCGTGATCGTGCTAGGCCTGCTGCGGCAGGCGCTCGGCACCGGGCAGACGCCGACCAACCAGGTGCTGATCGGCCTGTCGCTGTTCCTGACCCTGTTCGTGATGTCGCCGGTGCTGGACCGCATCTACACCGAGGCCGCGCAGCCTTACCTGGACGGCCAGCTCGCGTTCGAGCCGGCGCTCAAGGCGGCGGCGCGGCCGCTGCGCGGCTTCATGCTTGCGCAGACCCGTGAGGTCGATCTGCTGAGTTTCGCGCGCATGGCCGGCAGCGGCGGCTACGAGTCACCGGACGACATCCCGTTCCCGGTGCTGGCCGCGGCCTTCCTGACCTCCGAGCTGACCACGGCGTTCCAGATCGGCTTCCTGCTGTTCATTCCCTTCGTGATCATCGACCTGGTGGTGTCCAGCGTGCTGATGAGCATGGGCATGATGATGCTGTCGCCGATGCTGGTGTCGCTGCCGTTCAAGCTGATGCTGTTCGTGCTGGTCGATGGCTGGTCGCTGGTGACCGGCATGGTCGCGGCCTCGTTCCGCGCGGTCGGTGCCTGAGGAGCGCGCGATGAGTCCGGAGAGCGTCCTGACGATCGGCCGCGACGCGCTCGCGCTGGGCATCCTGCTCGGCGCGCCGCTGCTGCTCACCGCGCTGACGGTCGGCGTGCTGGTCGGCCTGTTCCAGGCAGCGACGCAGATCAACGAGATGACGCTGAGCTTCATCCCCAAGCTGCTGGCGATGGCCGCCGTCGGCGTGATCGCCGGCCCGTGGATGCTGCGCCTGCTGACGGATTACACGCGCCGGCTGATCGAGAGCATTCCGGGGTTGCTGCACTGAGACGGCTGCGGCGGAGAGCGACGATGACCTTCTCCGAACCGCAGTTGCTCGCCTGGCTGCAGCAGTACTTCTGGCCGTTCGTGCGCATCGCCGCGCTGTTGAGCATCGCGCCGGTCATCGGCCAGCGCATCGTCTCGCCGCGCATCCGCCTGCTGCTGGCCGTGATGCTGACCCTGGTGGTCGCGCCGCTGCTGCCCGAACCGGCGCCGCTGGCGGCGTTCTCCGCGGCCTGGTTCCACGTGCTGCTGCAGCAGTTGCTGGTCGGACTGGTGGCCGGATTCGTGCTGGTGTTGGTGTTCGAGGCGGTGGCGATGGGCGCGGAGATCATCGCCTACGGCATGGGTCTGGGCTTCGCCCAGCTGGCCGATCCGCTGCGCGGTGTCAGCGCTCCGGCGCTCGGACAGATCCTGACGATCACGGCGACGCTGCTGTTCCTCGCGCTGGGCGGGCATCTGATCCTCATCGAGATGCTCGTGCGCTCGTTCACGACGTTGCCGGTGGGTGGCGCGGGACTGGGCGTGGACGAGCTGATGCTGCTGCTGCGCTTCGCGGCCGTGGTGTTCTCCGGCGGGCTGCAACTGGCGCTGCCGGTGGTCATCTCGCTGCTCGCGATCAACCTCGCGATGGGCGTGATCAGCCGCAGCGCCCCGGCGCTGAATCTGTTCGCCGTGGGCTTTCCGGTCACCCTGGTCGCCGGCCTGCTGCTGGTCTATGCCGGGCTTCCGGCCTTCGGTGAGTCGATGCAGGACCTGTTCGAGCAGGCCTGGGGGCTGCTGCGGCTGTTGCTGCGCGTGGACTGAGCGATGGCCGAGAACAGCGCCGCCGACCGCACCGAACGCGCGACACCCAAGCGTATCCGCGATGCGCGCAAGCGCGGCGAGGTGGCGCGTTCGCGCGAGCTCGCATCCTTCGTCGTCGTCGGCAGCGGCGTCGGCATGCTGATGGCGCTGGGGGCGGGACTGGTGGGCTCGGCGGCGGCGTGGATGCGGCGGGCGCTGAGTCCGGATCCGGCGCTGCTCGACCATCCGGCGGATCTCGCCGGTTACCTCGGGGCGGAGATCATCGGCGGCTTCGCGCCGGTGCTGCCGCTGCTGCTGACCGGCCTCGTCGCCGGCCTGCTCGGACCGATCCTGCTCGGCGGCTGGAACCTGTCGGCGGAGGCGATCAAACTCGACCTCGACCGGGTCAATCCGCTCAAGGGCCTGGGCCGGGTGTTCTCGGCCAACAGCCTCGTCGAGCTGGGCAAGGGCCTGCTCAAGGTGGCGGTGCTCGGCGGCGTGTTCGTGATCTACCTGTACGCCAACCTCGACCGGCTGCTGGCGCTGGGCCGCGAGCCGCCGAACCTGGCGATGGCGCATGGACTGAAGCTGGCCCTGGCCTGCCTGGCGTGGATGGCCGGCGGCCTGTTCCTGATCGCCGCGGTCGATGCCCCGTACCAGCTGTGGGCCTATGCCAAGCGCCTGCGCATGACCAAGCAGGAGGTCAAGCAGGAATACAAGGAGGCCGAGGGCAGCCCGGAGGTGAAGGGCCGCCTGCGCCGGCTGCAGCAGGAGGTCGCGCAGCGGCGCATGATGCAGGCCGTGCCGACGGCCGACGTCGTCGTCGTCAATCCGACGCATTACGCCGTGGCCCTCAAGTACGAGGCGGGCAAGATGCGCGCGCCGCGGGTCATCGCCAAGGGCGTCGATCTGGTCGCGCTGAGCATCCGTGAGCTGGCGCAGAAGAGTCGGATTCCCGTCGTCTCGGCGCCGCCGCTGGCGCGCGCGCTGTATCGCAATACACGGCTCGACGACGAAATTCCGGCGAACCTGTACGCGGCCGTCGCGCAGGTGCTGAGTTACATCTACCAGCTGCGCAGCTGGCGCGCGCGGCCGGGACCGGCCGTCGCGCCGCCGTCGCCGCCGGTCGTCGGCGACGTGCCGGGTGGAGAGCCGGACGAGTCGGCCTGACGGACCGCAGGCCCCGGCCGCCGTTCCCCGGACACCGCGCGGAGCCACTGGCGAATCCGCCGGTGCGGTCGCCTCGTTCGTGTGCGTCCGTGTCATCGCACCGGAGTCTGCGGTCCGCGGCACAGGCCTTGCACGCGCACGGGCATGACGCTCAATGAGCTGCTGCTGCGCCTGAGAGATCTGAGCCGCAACGGGCTGGCCGCGCCGCTGCTGTTGTTGATGATCGTCGGCATGATGGTCGTGCCGATGGCACCGGCCGCGCTCGACCTGATGTTCACGACCAACATCACGCTGGCGATCGCGATCCTGCTGTCCGTGATCTACGTGATGCGGCCGCTGGACTTCAACTCGTTCCCCACCGTGCTGCTGTTCGCCACGCTGCTGCGGCTGGCGCTCAACGTCGCCTCGACGCGCGTGGTGCTGCTGCACGGGCACCAGGGCACCCACGCCGCCGGCCGCGTGATCGAGGCCTTCGGCGAGTTCGTCGTCGGCGGCAACTACGCGGTCGGCCTGATCGTGTTCGTCATCCTCACCATCGTCAACTTCATGGTCGTCACCAAGGGCGCCGAACGCGTCTCCGAGGTGTCGGCGCGCTTCGTGCTCGACGCACTGCCGGGCCGGCAGATGGCGATCGACGCCGACCTCAATGCCGGCATCCTCACGCGCGACGAGGCCAAGGCGCGACGCGAGGAGGTCCGCTCGGAAGCGGACTTCTATGGCTCGATGGACGGCGCCAGCAAGTTCGTGCGCGGCGACGCCATCGCCGGCATCCTGATCCTGTTCATCAACGTCATCGGTGGGTTGCTCATCGGTACCTTGCAGCACGGCCTGGGCTTCGGCGAGGCTGCCAAGCTCTACACGCTGCTGGCGATCGGCGACGGCCTGGTCGCGCAGGTGCCGGCGCTGCTGCTGTCCACCTCGGTCGCCGTGCTGGTGACGCGCATGTCGCGCCAGGCGGACATGTCCACGCAGGTGATGTCTCAGTTGTTCAACCAGCCGCGTGTGCTGGCGGTGACCGCGGGCGTGCTCGGTCTGGTCGGCCTGATCCCGGGCATGCCCAACCTCGCCTTCCTGCTGCTCGCGGTCGTGTGCGGCGGGGCGGCGTGGATGCTGGTGCGGCGCGCGCGCGCGGCGGCCGCGGCGCCGGTGGAGGCGCCGCCGGCGCCGCAGCCGCCGGCCGAGCTGTCCTGGGAGGACGTGCCGGGCGAGGACGTGCTGGGCCTGGAAGTCGGCTACCGGCTGATTCCGATGGTCGATACCCGCCAGGGCGGCGAGCTGATGGCACGCATCAAGGGCGTGCGCAAGAAGCTCACGCAGGAGCTGGGATTCCTGATTCCCCCGGTCCACATCCGCGACAACCTGCAGCTGCAGCCGGCGGCCTACCGGCTGCTGGTGCACGGCGTGCCGGTCGCCGAGGGCGTGGTTCATCCCGACCGCGAGCTGGCGCTCAATCCCGGCCGGGTGTTCGGCGCGGTCGAGGGCATCGCCACCAAGGATCCGGCCTTCGGCCTGGACGCGGTGTGGATCGAGAAGGGCGCGCGCGAGCATGCGCAGTCGATGGGCTACACCGTCGTCGATTGCCCGACCGTGGTCGCCACCCACCTGTCGCACGTGGTCAAGACCCATGCGCACGAACTGCTCGGCCACGACGAGGCGCAGGCGCTGCTGACCCAGCTCGGCAAGCAGGCGCCGAAACTCGTCGAGGACCTGGTGCCCAAGCTGCTGCCACTGTCCGTGTTCGTCAAGGTGCTGCAGAACCTGCTCGCCGAGCGCGTGCCGATCCGCAACCTGCGCGTGATCGCCGAGGCACTCGCCGAGGCCGGCGCCCGCAGTCAGGATCCCGTGGTCCTGTCGGGCCTGGTGCGCGTCGCGCTCGGGCGGCAGATCGTGCAGGAAATCAACGGACTGGAACCCGAGCTGCCGGTGCTCACGCTGAGTCCGCAGCTGGAACAGGTGTTGCAGGACAGTCTCAAGAGCGGCGGCGCGGTGATCGAGCCGGGCCTCGCCGAGCGCATGCATCGCTCGCTGTCGGAGCAGACGCGCAGGCAGGAGACGCTCGGTCAGGCGGCGGTGCTGCTGGTGCCGCCGGCACTGCGGCCGCTGCTGGCGCGTTTCACGCGGCAGACGATTCCGGGACTGCACGTGCTGGCGTACGACGAGGTGCCGGACAGCAAGCGCTTGCGGATGGTGGGAGCGATCTCGTGAAGTTTGAGAGGAGCAGGCAGTCGATATGAAGATCAAGCGATTTGTCGCAGGCAGCATGCGCGAGGCGATCCGCCTGGTGCGCGAGGAGCAGGGACCGGAGGCCGTGATCCTGTCGAACCGCCGCGTCCCCGGCGGCATCGAGGTCGTCAGCGCGACGGACTACGACGCTGCGCTGATGCAGGCGGTCGGGCGCCGCGAGGCGCCGGCCGCGCCCGTTGCCGCGCATCCGTCCGCCGCCGCCGCGCCGCGTCCGCAGGCAGCGCCGGCCGCGATGCCGGCGCCCGAGATCCAGCAGCTGCGCCGCGAGATCGGCGGCATGCGCAAGCTGTTCGAACGGCAGATGGCGCATCTGGCCTGGCGCGATCTCAACGAGCGCCAGCCGCAGCGCCTGGCGGCGCTCAAGACGATGACCGAGATCGGTCTCGATGCGCGCCTGGCCTACGCGATCGCCGACGAACTGCCGCGCGACGTGGATGGCGAGCGCGCACGCTTCCTGCCGCTCGGCCTGCTGTCGAGGCGCCTGCCGATCGCCGGCAACGATCCGATCGTCGAGGGCGGGGTGATCGCGCTGGTCGGGCCGACCGGCGTCGGCAAGACCACGACCATCGCCAAGCTGGCGGCACGTTTCGCCGAACGCCACGGCACGCGCGACATCGCGCTGGTGACGACCGACCACTACCGGGTCGGTGCGCAGGAGCAGCTCTACACCTACGGCCGCCTGCTCGGCGTGCCGGTGCAGACGGCATCGAACGCCGAGGAACTGCGCGGCGCGCTGGCGCGGCTGTCGGACCGCAAGCTGGTGCTGATCGATACCGCGGGCATGGGGCCGCGCGACCAGAAGCTTGCCGCCCAGTTCGCCGAGCTGCAGGCGGCACGGCGCGAGATCCGGACCTGGCTGGTGCTGCCGGCGACGTCGCAGGCCGGCGATCAGGAGGACATCCTCAAGCGCTTCGCGCCGGCACACCCGGAGGCCTGCGTGCTGAGCAAGCTCGACGAGGCCACGCGCATCGGCGGTTCCCTGTCCACGGTCATCCGCCACGGGCTGACGATCAACTACTTGTGCGATGGCCAGCGCGTGCCCGAAGATCTGCAGGCGGCGCGTGCCGATCAGATCGTGCTGCGGGCGGTGCAGCTCGCGCGGCAGATGCCGGCAGGGATCCACGACGGCACGCTCGCCCTCCAGTTCGGGAGCCTTTATGCCGGGACCTGAAGAGACGATGGGCGGTCGTCCGGCCGCCGGGGCGGGCGGGCACCAGGCGGCAGGGTTGCGCACCATGCGCAAGACCCGGCCGGTGCAGGTCATCGCCGTGACCAGCGGCAAGGGCGGCGTCGGCAAGACCTCCACGTCGGTCAATCTCGCCGTGTCGATGGCGCTCGACGGCCGTCAGGTGATGCTGCTCGACGGCGATCTCGGCCTGGCCAATGTCGATGTGATGCTCGGCCTGCAGCCGACCTACAACCTCTCCCACGTCATCGACGGCAGCTGCACGCTCGAGGACACCCTCATCGAAGGCCCGGCCGGCATCCTCGTCGTGCCGGCGTCCAGCGGCAAGCGCAACATGGCCGAGCTGTCGGCGGCCGAACACGTCGGTCTGGTGCGCGCCTTCTCCGAACTGCAGCGCCCGATCGACACGCTGATCGTCGATACCGCGGCCGGCATCGACAACAGCGTGCTCACCTTCAGCCAGGCGTCGCAGGAGGTCATCGTCGTCGTCACCAACGATCCGCAGTCGCTGACCGACGCCTATGCGCTGATCAAGGTGCTGAACCGTGATTACGACATCAAGCGCTTCCAGGTGCTGACCAACATGACGCACACGCCGGCCGAGGCCAAGGAGATCTTCGAGAACCTGCGCCGCGTCGCCGAGCGCTTCCTCGAAGTCACGCTGGTGCATGTCGGCACGATCCCCCAGGACGAATGGCTGCGCAAGGCGGTGCGGCGGCAGCGCGCGGTCGTGGATGCCTACCCGAGTTCGCCCAGCGCGCAGGCGTTCCGCGAGCTGGCCAAGAAGGCTGCCGGCTGGGCGCTGCCGCAGGGTGCGCGCGGCAACCTCGAGTTCTTCGTCGAACGCCTGGTGGCGGGCAGGGCCGGCGAAGGAGCGGTCGCATGACGACGTCCGACGAGCCGCCGGCGGCGCCGGTGTCGGAGGCCGAACTGGTCCGGCGCCACGCCGACCTGGTGCGTCGCATCGCCCATCATCTGGCGGCGCGCCTGCCGGCGAGCGTCGAGATCGACGACCTGATCCAGGCCGGCGTGATCGGCCTGATCGAGGCTGTGCGCCATTACAGCGGCGATCGCGGCGCCTCGTTCGAGACCTATGCCGGCATCCGCATCCGCGGTGCGATGCTCGATGAGCTGCGCGCCACCGACTGGGCGCCGCGCTCGGTGCATCGACGCCTGCGCGAGGTCGCGGAAGCCATTCGCGCGATCGAGCAGGCCACCGGACGCGATGCGCGCGAATCGGAAGTCGCCGAGCGCATGGGCATCAGTCTCAAGGAGTATCAGGAGATCGTGCAGGACGGCGCGCGCTGCCAGGTGTTGAGCCTGGATGTGGGCGGCGACGAGGGCAACCAGACGCTCGACGCCCCCGATCCGGCCGCTGGTCCGCTCGACGAGTTGCAGCGCCGCGAATTCCAGGATGCTCTGGTCACTGCGGTCGCCGGCCTGCCCGAGCGCGAACGTCTGGTCATGTCGCTGTACTACGACGACGAACTGAACCTCAAGGAGATCGGCCAGGTGCTGGACGTCAGCGAAAGCCGGGTGTGCCAGATCCACGGTCAGGCGCTGATGCGCCTGCGCGCGCGGCTGCTGGACTGGAAAGAGATGCAGGCGGCCGCCTGAGCGTTACTGGGCCTAGGAGTGATGATGGACAAGAACATGAAGATTCTGATCGTGGACGATTTCTCGACGATGCGCCGCATCGTCAAGAATCTGCTCACCGATCTGGGGTACACCAATCTGACCGAGGCCGACGATGGCAAGACCGCCTGGCCGATGCTGCAGGCGGGCAGCTTCGATTTCGTCGTCACCGACTGGAACATGCCGGGCATGACCGGCATCGAGCTGCTGCGCCACATCCGTGCCGACGCGCGTATCGGCAAGACGCCGGTGCTGATGGTCACCGCCGAGGCACAGCGCGACCAGATCATCGAGGCCGCGCAGGCCGGCGTGAACGGCTACATCATCAAGCCGTTCACCGCGCAGACCCTCAAGGAGAAGATCGACAAGATCTTCGCGCGGGTCGGCGAGACGGCGTGATGACCGAGCCGGTGTCGACCACCGATGTCCGCGCCCGCACCGCGCAACGGCTGCGCGAGGTGCTGGCCGCGCTCGAAGCCGGTGACGACGCGGCCTTCGAGGCCGGCATGGACGCGCTGGCACGCGAGCGCGAGGAGGGGCTCTTCGCGCACGTGGCGCGGCTGACCCGCGAACTGCACCAGGCGGTCGTCGAGATGCGCATCGACGAGCGGCTCGCCCGCATCGCCGGTGACGAGATCCCCGATGCACGCAACCGTCTCGACTACGTGATGCAGGTGACGGAGAAGGCTGCGCATCGCACGCTCGACCTGGTCGAGCAGGCGCGCGGCATCGTCGGCGGCATCCAGACCGCGACCGGACACCTGCTCGAGGCCGAGGCGGTGATCGCCGACACCCACCCGGACATCGCCAACGTCGGCGTCCTGCTGCACGGCGCACGCGAGGCGATCGGCGCCGACATCGGCCGTCTGCGGGCGACGCTGTCGGAGCTGGCACAGGCGCAGGAGTACCAGGACATCTCCGGCCAGATCATCAAGCGCGTGATCACCCTGGTGCGCAACATGGAGGCGGCGCTGCTGGAACTGCTGCGTGCCGCCGGCGGCGGCCTTCAGTCCGTGCCGCCGCGGCCGAAACAGCCCATAGCGGCGGAACTCGCCGGCCCGGCGGTGCCCGGTGTGAGCACCGCCGCGAGCCAGCAGGACGCCGACGAACTGCTGGCCAGCCTGGGATTCTGAAACGACGCCATGAGCACCGGAGCCGACGACGACATCCGTGCCGACTTCCTCACCGAAGCCGGTGAACTGGTCCAGCGCCTCGGCGGCCAGCTGATCGAGCTGGAGAGCCGTCCCGAGGACAAGGGTCTGCTCAACGACATCTTCCGCGCCTTCCACACGGTCAAGGGCGGCGCCGGCTTCCTCGAACTCAGGGAGCTGGTCGAGCTGTGCCATGCCGCCGAGGACGTGTTCAACGCGCTGCGCGCCGGCAAGCGTGGCATCAGCCCCGAACTGATGGACGCAGTGCTGCAGGCGCTCGATCACGTGCAGGCGATGATGGACGCGGTCGCCGCCCGCGCCGAGCTGACGCCGGCGCCGCCCGAACTGCTGCACACGCTGCATCAACTCGCCCAGGCCGCTCCGGCCGCGCCGCCGCCGGCACCGGCGCAGGCGCCGTTGCCGATCGAGCCGTCGCCGGCCGCGGCGCCCGCGACCACCGAGGCAGCGGCTGTGCCGCGGACGCGCAAGCGCAGCAAGAAGGCGGCAGCGCCGTCCGCCGACACGATCACCGAGGACGAGTTCGACGCGCTGCTCGACGAACTGCACGGCAAGAACAAGGCGCCCGCCGGGGCCGCCGCGGCGGAGACGGCCAAGGCCGGCACGATCACCGAGGACGAGTTCGAGGCGCTGCTCGACCAGCTGCACGGCAAGGGCGGCGCACCCGGTGGGGTCCCGCCGCCAGCGGCGCCGGTGGCCGAGCCCGCTGCTGCGGCGCCTCCAGTGCCCGCGCCGGTATCCCCGGCGCCGGTGACCGCGCCAGCGGCCGAGCGCCGCGCCGCGCCCGCAGCGCCCGCCGCCGCGCCGCCTGCGGAGACCACGGTGCGCGTCGATACCGCGCGGCTCGACAAGATGATGAATCTGGTCGGCGAGCTGGTGCTGGTGCGCAACCGTCTCAAGGCCCTGTGCGGCCGCTCCGCCGCGCCGGACATGGCGCGCGCCGTCGGCGAACTCGACTTCATCGCCCGTGGCCTGCAGAACGCGGTCATGCAGATCCGCATGCAGCCGGTGCGCAAGGTGTTCTCGCGCTTCCCCAAGATCGCGCGCGATGTCGCGCGCGGCCTCGGCAAGCAGGTGGAGGTGGAGCTGATCGGCGAGGACACCGACCTCGACAAGAATCTGGTCGAGGCGCTGGCCGACCCGCTCGTGCACATGGTGCGCAACAGCGTGGACCACGGCATCGAAATGCCCGACGAGCGCGTGCGCCGCGGCAAGCCGCCGGCCGGCAAGCTGGTGCTGTCGGCCGCGCAGCAGGGCGACAGCATCCTCATCACCGTGCGCGATGACGGCGGCGGCATGGACCCCGAGCGCATCCGCAGCAAGGCCGTGGAGAAGGGCCTGCTGGCGCCCGACGAGGCGGCCGCGCTCAGTGCGGACGAATGCCTGCAGCTGGTGTTCCTGCCGGGATTCTCGACCAAGGAGCAGGTATCCGACCTGTCCGGCCGCGGGGTCGGCATGGACGTGGTGATGTCGCGCATCAAGGCGCTCGGCGGCAGCGTGCGCGTCGAATCACAGCTCGGACACGGCAGTGCCGTGCACATCCGCGTGCCGCTGACCATGGCCATCCTGTCGGCGCTGATGGTGTCGGCGGACGGGCGCCAGTTCGCGCTGCCCCTGGCGCCGGTGCTCGACATCTTCGAGCTGCATCCGGGCCGTACCGACAAGCTGGATCGCTGGGACGTCGTGCTCACGCGCCGCGATACGCTGCGCCTGGTCTATCTCGATCCGTGGCTGGCACATCCTTCCGAGGACCGCGTGCGCCACGTCGTCGTCGCCCAGGTCGGCGACGAACGCTACGGCTTCGTCGTGCGCGAGGTGCGCGGTCGCGAGGAGGTGGTGATCAAGCCGCTCGGTCCGTCGCTGCGCGGGCTGCCGGGCGTGTCCGGCGCAACCGTGATGCCCGACGGCCGTGTCGCGCTGATCCTCGATTTCGCCGGCCTGGTCGAAGCCTACCGGCGCACGCTGACACGGCACCGCGCCGAGCTGGGAATCGCTCATGGATAAGCTGTCCGTGATCGGCGTGGTGCTCGCGCTGTTCGCCATCGTCGGCGGCAGCATTCTCAAGGGTGCCGGAGTCGGTGGCCTGGTGAATCCGGCCGCGTTCGTCATCGTGCTCGTCGGCACGCTGGCGGCGATCATGATCCACACGCCGATGACCACCTTCAAGCACGCGATGAAGATCCTGCGCTGGGCGTTCAAGCCGCCGGCGCTCGACCCGGAGGGTCTGATCGCGCGCATCGTCGAGTGGAGCGGCGTCGCCCGCAAGCAGGGCCTGCTCGCTCTGGAGGGCAACGCCGAGTCGGAGCCCGACCCATTTCTGAAGAAAGGCCTGCAGATGCTGGTCGATGGCGCCGAGCCGGATGCGATCCGCGCGATCCTCGAAGTGGACATGCAGACCCGCGAGCACTTCGACCAGCAGAGCGCCAAGGTCTTCGAGGGCATGGGCATCTACGCGCCGACTCTGGGCATCATCGGCGCCGTGCTCGGCCTGATGGCGGTGATGAAGAACCTCGCCGATCCGAGCAAGCTCGGCCACGGCATCGCCGCGGCGTTCACCGCGACGATCTACGGCATTGCGTCCGCCAACCTGTTCTTCCTGCCGATCGCCGCCAAGCTCAAGGCCGCGATCGCCGATCAGACCCGCCTGCGCGAGATGACGATCGAGGGCCTGATCGCGATCTCGCAGGGCGAGAACCCGAAGAACATCGAGTCGAAGCTCAAGGGCTTCCTGCACTGATGGCCAAGAAGCACAAGCACGAGGAGCACACCAATCACGAAGCCTGGGCGATCCCCTATGGCGACCTGATCACGCTGCTGCTCGCGTTCTTCGTCGTGATGTACGCGGTGTCCTCGGTCAACGAGGGCAAGTACCGCGTGCTCGCCGACTCGCTGTCCACGGCACTCGGCGGGCCGCCGAAGTCGCTCAAGCCGATCCAGATCGGCGACAAGCCGGAGAAGGGCCAGCAGTCGGCCGCCGAGTTCAACACGGTGCGGATGAAGGGGTTCCCGCAGGAAGGCGAGAGCATCCGCCCGCATGTACCGGGCGAGTCGCTGGGCGAGGCCGGCCAGCGTGGCATGGAGAGCCTGCAGCGCATGGCCAATGCGGTCCAGGAGGCGATGCAGGGCCTGATCGACCAGAAGCTGGTCCTGGTGCGCCGCACCGACCAGTGGCTCGAAATCGAGATCAACACCGACATCCTGTTCGCCAGCGGCATCGCGCAGGTCTCCAAGTCCGCCGAGCCGGTGCTCTACGACCTCGCCGGCATCCTCAAGCAGTTCCCGAACCTGCTGCGCATCGAGGGACACACCGACAACGTGCCGATCTCGACGCTGGCCTTCCCGTCGAATTGGGAGCTGTCCGCTGCGCGCGCGGCCAGCGTCGTCCACCTGTTCATGCAGGCCGGCATCGATCCGGCGCGGATGACGGTCATCGGCCTGGGCGAGTATCACCCGGTGGCCGACAACCGCAGTGCGGAGGGCCGCAATCGCAACCGGCGCGTGGTGGTCGTCGTGATGGGCGAGGGCAGCGAGCAGCGCCAGGTCGTGCGGGAACTCAGCCTGGAAGCGCCCGCGAGCGCGCAGGACACCGTCGTGGTGCCGCCCGGTACGCTGAGCGCGGCCGAGGTGCAGGAGGCTTCCCCGTGAGTGACCCGACAGGACAGCGCAAGGACGACAGCGTGTCGCGCTGGGTCTGTTTCGAAGTGGGCGATCAGGTTTACGGTCTGCCCATCCTCGCGGTCCAGGAGGTGCTGCGCGACGTCGAGATCGAGCCGGTGCCGGGCGCGACGCAGCACGTGCTGGGGGTGCTGAATCTGCGCGGCAATGTCGTCACCGTGCTCGATCTGCGCGTGCGTCTGGGGCTGCCATCGGCGCCGGCGGATGCGGATACCCGCATCGTCATCGTCGAGCACGACGGCGAGAGTTTCGGCTTGCGCGTCGATCGGGTCGCCGACGTGCGCAAGATCATCGACGGCGCCATCAAGCATGCGCCGGACATCGGTGCCGCGCGCGGTGCCGTGCGCGTGCACGGCGTCTATACCCGGGATGGCGGGATGCTGACGCTGCTCGACAAGGACTCGCTGATCGGCGACGTCCGCTTCGTGGCCTGAGCGGCGCGGATGCCATTCGGCGGTTCAAACGGATCACTCGTCCAAATTCCCCCCATGTCCCTGAACCATCAGGCGTTAATAGCCGGAGAGTAGCTGGGACGGCGCATCGCGCCGGCGGGTGCGCAGAACGCGCGAACCTGAAGGAGTAGGCGGTGGGCACATCGAGCAAGGCTGGAAGCCGCAAGTCGCGGCACAACCCCACGATCCGTCTGGCGGCCGAACTGGGCATGGATGGCATGCGCGATCTGCACGCGCAGTTGCTCGGCTGCTGGGAGAGTGCCGGCACCGTCACACTCGAGGCCGCAGAGGTGCAGCGCGTGCACGGCGCCGCGCTGCAGCTGTTCTGCAGCTTCTTCCGCGATCGCGGCCGCGCCGGGCGCGAAACCCGCTGGCACCAGCCGACCGACGCGCTGCGCAGCGCCGCCGCCCTGCTCGGCCTCACCGAACTGATTCAATTGGCTTAAGGAGCTGGCATGAGCCGGATTCTCGCAGTGGATGATTCGACGTCGATGCGCCAGATGGTGGCGTTCACGCTCAAGTCCGCCGGTTTCGACGTCGCCGAGGCGCCGGACGGTGTCGAGGCGCTGGAGATGGCGAAGAAGGAGAAGTTCAAGCTCGTCCTCTGCGACGTGAACATGCCCAAGATGGACGGCATCACGCTCGTCAAGGCGCTGCGTCAGCTTCCCGATTACAAGTTCACGCCCCTGCTGATGCTGACCACCGAATCGGGGCCGGAGAAGAAGCTCGAAGGCAAGCAGGCCGGTGCGACCGGCTGGCTGGTCAAGCCCTTCAATCCCGAGCAGTTGATCGCGACGATCCAGAAGGTCATCGGCTAGGGCCGGGCTCCGTCATGGCGATCGACATCACCCGCTTTCACCAGACCTTCTTCGAGGAGAGCTACGAGGGTCTGGACGCCATGGAGGCGGCGCTGCTCCGTCTGACGCCTGCTTCGGCGGATGCCGAGGCGATCAACGGCATCTTCCGTGCTGCGCACTCGATCAAGGGCGGCGCGGCGACCTTCGGCTTCAAGGCCGTCGCGGATTTCACCCACCTGCTGGAGACGCTGCTCGACGAGATGCGCTCCGGCGAGCGCGAGACCACGCCGGTCGAGATCGATGTCCTGCTGCGTTCGGTGGACGTGCTGCGCAACCTGCTCAACGCCGCGCGCGACGGCCAGAACGCCGATGCCGCGGTGGTCGGACGGCTCGCCGACGAGCTCGCCTCGGTCCTGCACGGCGGCAGCACATCGCCGGCTGCGGCCAGCGCGCCGCCGGCGTCGGCGCCGGCCAGCGAGGGCTGGCGTATTCGGTTCGAACCCAAGGCGCAGCTGTTCGCCAGCGGCAACGATCCGGTGCGCATCCTGCGCGAGCTGGCGTCCCTCGGCCCGACGACGGTGCGCTGCGACACCGCAGCGCTGCCGGACCTGACCGATCTCAATCCCGAGGCCTGCTATCTCGCCTGGGACATCGAGTTGCGCGGCAGCTGTCCGCGTGACGCGGTGATGGAGGTGTTCGCCTGGGTCGAGGACGAATGCCATCTGATGGTCGCGCCACTCGCCCCCGTGGCGCCGGCGCAGCCGGCCGCGGCCACGGCCACAGCGCCGGTCCCCACGCCGCCGCCCGCACCGGCGCCCGCTGCCGAGCCGCCGAAGGTGGTGCCGCTGGCGGCGCCGGCGCGCGAGGCCGCCGCGGGCGATACCCGCGAGCGGCGCAGCGAGCCGCCGCGCGGCGAGGGTGGTTCGATCCGTATCGCCACCGAGAAGATCGACAGCCTGGTCAACCTGGTCGGCGAACTGGTGATCACGCAGGCGATGCTGCAGCAGCTGGCGAGCGGGCTCGATCCGGTGCAGCACGAAAAGCTCTTCGCCGGTCTGTCGCAGCTCGACCGCAACACGCGCAGCCTGCAGGAAGCGGTGATGTCCACGCGCATGCTGCCGGTGGACTTCGTGTTCTCGCGTTTCCCGCGCATGGTGCGCGATCTAGCGGCCAAGCTCGGCAAGCAGGTGCGTCTGGTGACCAGCGGCGAGCAGACGGAGATCGACAAGAGCGTCATCGAACGCATCGCCGATCCGCTGACGCATCTGGTGCGCAACGCCATCGACCATGGCATCGAGAAGCCAGAACAGCGCGTCGCCGCCGGCAAGGATGCGACCGGCACGATGCGCCTGTCCGCATCGCATCAGGGCGGTCATATCGTCGTCGAGGTGGCCGACGACGGTCGCGGACTGGATCGCGGCCGCATCCTGGCCAAGGCCGCGGAACGCGGACTGCCGGTCGCCGAGTCGATGAGCGACGCCGAAGTCTGGCAGCTGATCTTCGCGCCGGGATTTTCCACCGCCGCGGAGGTCACCGACGTCTCCGGCCGTGGCGTCGGCATGGACGTGGTGAAGAAGAACATCGAGGCGCTCAACGGCGCCGTCGATATCGCCTCGGAAGCCGGCAAGGGCATGCGCGTGACGATCCGCCTGCCGCTGACGCTGGCGATCCTCGACGGCATGTCGGTCGCCGTCGCCGACGAGATCTTCATCCTGCCGCTCAGCTCGGTGGTCGAGTCGCTGCAGCCGCGCCCGGAACAGGTCAAGCGTATCGCCCAGGAAGGCACGGTCGTCCGTGTCCGCAACGAATATCTGCCGCTCATCGACTTGCGCGAGTGGTTCGTGCTGCCCGGCCCCAAGATGGCGGCACATCAATCCATCGTCGTGATCGTCGAGGCCGAGGGCAAGAAGGTCGCCCTGCAGATCGACGATCTGGTCGGGCAGCAGCAGGTCGTGATCAAGAGTCTGGAAACCAACTACCGCCGCGTGCGCGGCATTTCCGGGGCGACGATCCTCGGCGACGGTCGCGTCGCGCTGATCGTCGATATCGGCGCGGTCGTGCGCCTGCTCGCGCATCCGGCGAACGGCGTCGGCATCGCGGCATGAGTCCATTCCGAAGGAATTCCTGACATGAGCACCGCAAGTTCCGAAATCAGCGACAGCGGCACACACGCCGCGGCGAGTTCGCCCAACGAGTTTCTGACCTTCACGCTCGGCGACGAGGAGTACGGCGTCGATATCCTCAAGGTCCAGGAGATCCGTGGCTACGATACGGTCACCCGAATTCCCGACGCCCCGGACTTCATCAAGGGCGTGATCAACCTGCGCGGCACGATCGTTCCGGTCGTGGACATGCGTTTGAAGTTCAAGCTCGGCCGCGCCGAGTACAACGAGTTCACCGTGATGATCATCCTCAACGTCGCGCACCGCGTCGTCGGCATGGTCGTCGATGGGGTGTCCGACGTCCTGCAACTCACGCCCGAGCAGATCCGCCCGGCGCCGGAGTTCGGCAGTGGCGTCAACAGCAAGTTCATCACCGGGATCGGCGCGCTGGACAACCGCATGCTGATCCTCGTGGACATCGAGAAGCTCATGACCAGTGCGGACATGGCTCTGATGGATTCCAGCTCACAGTCATTGCAATGAGAGGCGCGAACGCCATGAAGACCGATACGACACCGACGCCGGAAACGGCCGCGCCGACCGTGAGGTCGCGCAATACTCCCCGGGCCGCCGCGAAGAAGGCGCCGGCCGGACGCGCCAAGGCGGGCAACGGTGCGGCGCGCCCCCGCGCGACGTCGGACGACCAGGTTGCCGCGATCTACCAGGCGCTGGCCGTCGTCGAGATGACGCCGGACGGCGTCATCGCCGATGCCAACGACAAGGCCCTGGCGCTGTTCGGCTACGCGATCGAGCAGGTGCGCGGGCAGCATCACTCCATGCTCGTCGATCCCGCCGAGCGCGTCGGCGATGAATACCGCTCGTTCTGGGAACGTCTCGGACGCGGCGAGTCCGTGTCGGCCCAGCAACGTCGCGTCGGCAAGGACGGGCGCGAGATCGTCGTGCAGGTGGTGTGCACCCCGGTGCGGGATGGCGCCGGGCGAGTGCAGCGCTATATCGAGCTGTCGTCCGACGTCACTGCCGACGCGCGACGGGCGGACGAGATCCGTGCCGAACTCGAGGTGCGTACGCGCATCATGAACGAGACGAGCATCGTCTCGATGGCCGACAAGAAGGGCGACATCCTGTCGATCAACGACAAATACGTCGAGATCTCCAAGTACACGCCCGAGGAGCTGATCGGCTCGCCGCACAGCATCACGCGGCATCCGGACATGCCGAAGGAGACGTTCAAGAAGCTGTGGGCCACGATCGGCCGCGGCAACGTCTTCCGCGGCGTGATCAAGAACCGCGCGAAGGACGGTTCGCCGTACTATGTCGATGCGGTGATCGCTCCGTTCATCGGCAAGAACGGCAAGCCGGAGAAGTATCTGGGTGTGCGCTACGACATCACCCAGGCGGAGATCGAAAGACAGAACATGCAGGGCATCGTCAACGCCCTGAACAAGTCGCAGGCCGTGGTCGAGTTCGATCTCAAGGGCAACGTGACTACCGCCAACGACCTGTTCCTTGCCGCGATGGGCTACACGCTCGCCGAGATCAAGGGGCAGCATCACAGCATGTTCGTCGATCCCGCGTACCGCAGCAGTCCCGAGTACCGGCAGTTCTGGGAAAAGCTCGGCCGCGGCGAGTATGACGCCGGGCAGTACCGGCGCTTCCGCAAGGATGGATCCGAGATCTGGATCCAGGCCAGCTACAACCCGATCTGCGACGAGATGGGGCGCCCGTTCAAGGTCATCAAGTACGCGACCGACATCACCGAGAAGGTGCGCGCCGAGCAGGCGCTGCGCCTGGCCGTCGAGCAGTCCCGTGCGGTCCTTGCCGCTGCGGCCAAGGGCGACCTGAGTCAGCGCGTGCCGATGGACGGCAAGTCCGGCGAGATCGAGGCGCTGTGCGCGGGCATCAACGCGATGCTGTCCGACGTCGAGGCGGCCTCGGTGCGCGAGAAGAAGGTGGCAGCCGAGAATCTGCGCATCCGCAACGCGCTGGACAACGTGTCCACCAACGTGATGATCGCGGACAACGAGCGCAACATCGTGTACATGAACGCGGCCGTGGTCGAGATGCTGACCAAGGCCGAGTCGGACATCCGCAAGGCGCTGCCGCACTTCGACGTGCGCCGGCTGCAGGGCGCGAAGATCGACATGTTCCACAAGAATCCGGAGCACCAGGCACGCCTGCTCGCGACGCTGCGCGAGACCTATCGAACGCAGATCTCGGTGGGTGGACGCACCTTCGCGCTGACCGCAGCACCGATCATCAACGAGGCCGGCGAGCGCCTGGGCTCGGTCGTCGAATGGAAGGATCGGACCGCCGAAGTCGCCGTGGAGGCGGAGGTCGGCAGCATCGTGCAGTCGGCCGCCAACGGCGACTTCACGCGCCGCGTCTCGCTCGAAGGCAAGGAAGGCTTCTTCAAGCTGCTCGCCGACAGCATCAATCAGTTGCTCGATACCAGCAACGTCGGTCTCAACGAGGTGGCGCGCGTGCTCGGCGCGCTGGCGACGGGTGACCTGACGCAGCAGGTCGAAGGTGATTTCAAGGGCACCTTCGGCAAGCTGCGCGACGACGCCAACCAGACCGTCGCGCAGCTGACGCAGATCATCACGCAGATCAAGGAAGCGACCGACACGATCAACACGGCGGCCAAGGAGATCGCCAACGGCAACGCCGATCTGTCGTCGCGTACCGAGCAGCAGGCGGCTTCTCTCGAAGAGACCGCGTCGTCGATGGAGGAACTGACCAGCACGGTCAAGCAGAACGCCGAGAACGCCAAGCAGGCCAATCAGCTCGCGGTCGGCGCCTCGGATGTCGCGCGCAAGGGCGGCAGCGTGGTCAGCGAGGTGGTCTCGACGATGAACGCGATCAACGAGTCGAGCAAGAAGATCGTGGACATCATCAGCGTCATCGACGGCATCGCGTTCCAGACCAACATCCTGGCGCTCAATGCCGCGGTCGAGGCGGCCCGCGCCGGCGAGCAGGGACGCGGTTTTGCGGTCGTCGCCGCCGAGGTGCGCAGCCTGGCGCAGCGCAGCGCCGGTGCGGCCAAGGAGATCAAGGCGCTGATCGGCGATTCCGTCGAGAAGGTCGCCAATGGATCCAAGCTGGTCGAACAGGCTGGCAAGACGATGGAAGAGATCGTCACCAGCGTGAAGCGGGTCACCGACATCATGGCGGAGATCAGCGCGGCCTCGCAGGAACAGAGCCAGGGCATCGAGCAGGTCAACCAGACCATCACGCAGATGGACGAGGTGACGCAGCAGAACGCAGCGCTGGTCGAGGAGGCGTCGGCGGCGGCGCGCTCGCTGGAGGAGCAGGCCGATGGCCTCGCGCATTCGGTGAGCCAGTTCAAGCTGTCCGAATCGGTGGAGCGCCCTCCGCTGATGGCACGTCCGCAGTCCAAGCCCGCGTCCGCGACAGGCAAGCCCGCGCCGCGTCCGGCTGCGGCGAAGCCGCAGGCCAAGCCGGCCGTTGCGGCCAAGCGCCCGGCACCGGCCAACGGTGGCGCGCGTCCACCGGCAGCGGCGAAGTCGGACGACCAGTGGAGCGAGTTCTAGTCGCAGCGTGATGCCATCGATGCCGGAGAACGAGCCCCATGGACCCCAGGCCCCCGCAGGAACGCCGCACGGCCGTACCGCGCGACGACGAGACCCCGGAGGATCTCCCGGTCTGGCTGCGCTGGTTCGCCAATCTCGGCCTGAGTCTGTCGGCGGCTGATTGCGCGCTGATGCCGGCCGCACGGCGGCGCACGGTGCAGCCGGCCCGCCGTCTGCGTGTATGAGCGCGGCGCTGGCGGCCGAGGAACGGAGCGCGGGTCGTGAATTCCTGTTCACCGAACGCGACTTCAACCGCATCCGCAAGCTGATCCATGCGCGTGCCGGCATCTCGCTGGCCGACACCAAGGAGCAGATGGTCTATAGCCGGATCGCGCGTCGTCTGCGCACGCTGCGCATCCGCTCGTTCCGCGACTACCTCGACTGGCTCGAAGAGCAGGATGACGAGGCCGAGGAGTGGCAGGCGTTCACCAACGCCCTGACCACCAATCTGACGTCGTTCTTCCGCGAGGCGCATCACTTCGATGCGCTCAACAAGTTCCTCAAGGCGCAGCCGCGCGGCCGGCCGGTGCGGATCTGGTGTACCGCGGCCAGCACCGGCGAGGAGCCGTATTCGCTGGCGATCACCGCCTGCGAAGCGTACGGCACGCTGACGCCGCCGGTGTCGATCCTGGCGAGCGACATCGACACGCAGGTATTGTCGATCGCGGAGCGCGGCGTCTATCCGATGGAGCGGATCGAACGGCTGTCGGCGGAGCGCCGCAAGAAGTTCTTTCTCAAGGGTCATGGCGCCAACGCCGGCAGCTGCCGCGTGGTCGAGCCCTTGCGGCGCTTGCTGACGTTCCGCCAGATCAACCTGCTGGAACCACGCTATCCGGTGCACGGTCCGTTCGACGTGATCTTCTGCCGGAACGTGATGATCTACTTCGACAAGAAGACGCAGCTCGAAGTCCTGAGGCGCCTGATCCACCTGCTGGCACAGGACGGCCTGTTCTTTGCCGGACATTCGGAAAGTTTCTTCCACGCCTCGGATCTGATCCGGTCCGTGGGGCGCACGATCTATCGCCGAGCGGACAGCGGCGCCGGGCGGCCCGGAGGCCACTGAGCCATGTACGCGATGCGCAAGGCACGCAACACCAGCCGCTGGCAGGCGCCGGCCGAGCCGACGGCGTATTACGACAAGCGCTTCGACAGCCACGCGCTCAAGATCCTGCCAGGGGAATACATCGTCGCCGATCGCGACGTCATGCTGGTCACGGTGCTCGGCTCGTGTGTGTCGGCGTGCATCCGCGATCCGCTGGCCAGGGTCGGCGGCATGAATCACTTCATGCTGCCGGAGACCGAGAGCGAGGGCGCGGCCAGCGAAACCGCGCGCTATGGCGCCTATGCAATGGAAGTGCTGATCAACGAGCTGATCAAGGCGGGCGCGGCGCGTTCGCGGCTGGAGGTGAAGGTGTTCGGCGGTGCGGCGGTGCTGTCGGGCATGCGCGTCAGCAACGTCGGCGAGCGCAACGCACGCTGGGTGCTGCGTTACCTGGAGGCCGAGGGATTCGCGGTGCAGGCACAGGATCTGTTCGGAACCCATCCGCGCCGCGTCCATTACTTTCCGATGACGGGCCGGGCCCTGGTCAAGGAGCTGCCGCTGACCGGGGAACCCGAGGTTCTGGCGAGCGAGCTCCTGTATCGCTCGCGTCTGCGCGATACGCCGACGCAGGGCAGCGTGGAGCTGTTCTGAATGGAGAGAAAGATCCGCGTCCTGGTGGTGGACGACTCGGCGCTGATGCGCAGCCTGCTGAGCGAGTTGCTGTCCGCCGATCCGCAGATCGAGGTCGTCGGCAGCGCGCCGGACCCGTACGTCGCGCGCGAGAAGATCAAGCAGCTGGTGCCGGACGTGCTGACGCTCGACGTCGAGATGCCGCGCATGGACGGGCTCACGTTCCTCGAAAACCTGATGCGGCTGCGGCCGATGCCGGTGGTGATGGTCTCGTCGCTCACCGAGCACGGCGCCGAGATCACGCTGCAGGCGCTGGAGCTGGGCGCGGTCGATTTCGTGACCAAGCCCAAGGTCGATCTCGAAGCGGGCCTGCGCGAGTACGCCGACGAACTGGTGTCCAAAATCAAGGCGGCGGCCCGTGCCCGCGTGCGCAACATCGATGCAAGCGCTGCGCGGCCCCAGGCGCCCGCGGCGCCACGCAAGCGCATGTTCCGTACCACCGAGAAGCTGATCGCCATCGGCGCATCGACCGGCGGCACGGAAGCCATCAAGGAAGTGCTGATGCGCATGCCGGCGGATGCCCCGGCCATCGTCATCGTCCAGCACATCCCGGCGGCCTTCTCCGGCCCATTCGCCGCGCGCATGGACCGGACCTGCGCGATGCGCGTGTCGGAGGCGCAGGACGGCCAGCAGATCGTCCCCGGCCATGCCTATATCGCCCCCGGCGACTGGCATCTGCGCGTCGTCCGCGATGGCGCACGCTACGTTTGTCGGCTGGATCAGACCGCACCGGTGAATCGTCACCGCCCGAGCGTGGACGTTCTGTTACGGTCCGTGGCAGACAATGCAGGGACCAATGCCGTGGGTGCGATTCTGACTGGAATGGGCGAGGACGGGGCGCGCGGACTGCTGGCGATGCGCGAGAGCGGCTGCCGGACCGTGGCCCAGGATGAAGCGACGAGCGTGGTCTGGGGCATGCCCGGTGCCGCGGTCAAGCTCGGTGCCGCCGAACAGGTCCTGCCTCTCGACCGTATCGCAGGGCAGTTGCTGGCATGGACGAGCTGAACCTTTTCGCGGCGCCGGCGCGGGATCGGCAGGAGACCCGCGCAGCGGCGTTCACACGGGCAGAAGCCCTGCGCATGCGGAGTGCAAAATGAATTTGGACCACTACAAACCGTTGATCGTGCCGGCCGTGCTGACCGCCTTGCACGTCGTCGTGCTGGCGGCGGGCATCGGCGGCGTTGCGGCCTGGGCATCGGGACTGGTCGCGCTGGCGTCGTGGTTCGCCGGCGCATGGCTGCAGGTACGGCAGCTCGAGCACGCGCAGGCCGAGACGGCGCGCATGAAGGCCGAGGAAGCGCGCCGCAAGTCGTCGCTTGCCGAGTTGCGCGGCGGCCTGGGCGGCGAGATCGAAGGGGTCGAACGCGAAATCACCCGCGTCCGCAACCTCATTGCCGAGTCGGTGCGCCAACTCGGCGCAGCCTTCGAGGAGATGACACGCCAGTCGCAGCACCAGCAGGCTGCGGTGTCGCGCATTCTCAGCCAGACCGGTGACGGCGGCGGCGGTATCGACGTGCGCCGCTTCGCGGAGACCGCTGCCGGGCTGATGAACAGCTTGGTCGAGTCGCTGGCACAGGTCAGCCGCCAGAGCTCGGAAAGCGTCCGTCAGATCGACGAGATGGTGAAGCAGCTCGATGCCATCTTCGAACTGCTGGGAGACGTCAAGTCGATCGCCGATCAGACCAATCTGCTGGCGCTCAATGCCGCCATCGAGGCGGCGCGGGCCGGCGAGGCCGGCCGGGGCTTCGCCGTGGTCGCCGAGGAAGTCCGCAACCTCTCCGAGCGTTCGACCAGTTTCAACGAGCAGATCCGCAAGCTGGTGTACAGCTCCAAGGAGGCGGTCGCCAAGGTGCGCGAGACGGTCGGCGAGATGGCTTCGCGCGACGTCAGCCTCAGCGCCGGAGCCCGCGACGAGGCGAGCCGGCTGCTGTCGCAGGTGCAGAGCATCAATGATGGCCTGGCGGCCGGCATCCGCGAGGTGTCCGCGGCGCGCGAGGAAATCTCCGATGCGGTCGGCCGTGCCGTGCGCTGCCTGCAGTTCGAGGACATCTCGACGCAGGCGCTGGGCGCCGCGCTGCGCCATGCACAGCGCATCGAATCGATCAACGACGAAGTCGCGCAGTCGGCCGGTCTTGAAGCGGCGCCGTCCGCCAGGCCGCACGAGGACTGGCGCAAGCCGCAGCACAAGCCGGTCGAGCAAGTCTCGATGCAGTCCGGGGCGGTCGAGCTGTTCTGATTGATTGCGGCCGCGCGGCCGCTAGCGCGCAGCGCCGCCGAGCAGGCGCGAACCCATGCGAATCAAGCGCGGAGTCTCCGGCGTGGTCGGCACGCCGCGCAGGAAGATCTGCGTGGCGAAGCGTGCGGTCTTTTCGAGGTCGCGCCGGGGTTGCTGCACCACGAGCCGCGCGAGTTCGTAGCCGGCGCCGAAGGACACCGCCGTCAGGGCATCGACATCGAGTTCCGGGATCAGCCCGCGCACGATGGCATCCTGCAGATCCGCGCGCAGCGACTGCATGATCAGGCCGAAGAAATTGTCCTTGTAGAACGAGTGCACGACCGCTTCGTTGCGGAACATCAGCTCGAAGAATTCCGGATCGGCACGCGCTTCCTGGAGCACGGCGAGATAGGCCTCGTAGAAGAAGGATTCGACGTCCGTGGCGCGCTGGCGCGCGAGGTGGATGCGGTCCTGCATGTTCTGCAGCCGCGTTTCGACCAGGGCCCGGAACAGCGATTCCTTGTCGGGGAAGTAGTTGTAGAACGTCCCGGCGGCCAGACCCGAGCGGCGGATCACGTCGCGGATCGTCATCGCCTCGTATCCGGTTTCGAGAAAACAGCGGCGCGCCGCTTCGAGGATCGAGGAGCGGTTCGCGGTCTTGTTGCGTTCGCGTTTGCCCATGACGGTGGTCATGGGCCGATTATGCGGTGTTTGCGGACCTGGCGCGACGAATCCCGCGCTTCAGCTGAAACGCGAGAAATCCGGCTTACGCTTCTCGACGAAGGCGTTGAGCGCCTCCTTGGCCTCCGCGCCGTGCAGCATCGCGCCAAAGTACCGGGCCTCGTGCAGGATCACTTCGCGCAGGAAGTCGGACCGCCAGTGCTTGAGCAGGGCCTTGGAGGTGCGCAGCGCTGCCGGCGGCTTCTGCGCCAGCTTCAGGGCCTGCGCGCGGGCATGGTCCAGCACCTGATCGTCGGGCAGCACGGCGTTGATCAGACGGGCATCGAGCGCGGCCGCCGCGGTGAACGGCTCGCCGAGCAGCAGCAGCTCGGCGGCCTGAACATGGCCGATCATGCGCGGCAGCAGGTAGGTCGAGGCGTACTCCGGGCAGATGCCGATGTTGACGAACGGCATCTGGAAGCGCGTTGACTGGCCGGCATAGGCCAGATCGACGTGCAGCAGCAGCGTCGTGCCGACACCGATCGCGGGCCCGTTGAGCGCGGCGACCACCGGCTTGGCCACGCGTGCGAGCGCGAGCATGAAGCGCAGCACCGGGGCGTTCTCGTCGGTCGCCGGCGCCTTGAGAAAATCCACCATGTCGTTGCCGCTGCAGAAGCAGTCCGGCGTGCCGGTCAGCAGCACGCTGCGCACCGCCGGGTTCTGGTCGATTCGGGCGCAGATCTCGGCGAGCTGCGTGTACATCGCCTGCGTCAGCGCATTCTTCTTCTCGGGGCGGTTCAGGCGCACGGTCATCACGCCGTCGGCGACATCGCACAGGATCAGATCGGTGGTCATGCGTCAGGGGCAGGGCAGCCAAGGGGTGGGCGCGATTCTAGCCGGATTCGCGCGCCGCGCCTGCGCTGTTCGGAGGAAGCGCCGTCACGCAGGCCTGCGCGGCGAGATGTACATCGTGATGTCGGCCTCCATCACGGTGTCGCCGGCGCGGTCGCTCACCCGCACCGGCACGACGCGGTCGCCACAGAAATCCGCACCGATCGGGGCGTCGAGCTGCGCGATCGCGCTGAGATCGGTCGTGGCCTTCTTCAGATAGCGCACGCTCATGCCGCGCGGAATCCAGCGCAGCGCCGGCGGCAGGCTGGATTCGAGCATGGTGCCGGCGGCCAGTTCGCACATCGCGCACATCGCGACGGCATTGACCGTCCCCAGGTGGTTGTGGATCTTGCGCCGGTTGCGCACGCTGACCTCGGCGTGGCCGCTGCGCAGCTCGCGGAACAGCGGCGAGATCGACGCGAAGTAGGGCGAGCGGCGGCAGACCGCATACGAGAACAGGTGTGCGCCGAACGGATAGCGGCGCGCACGGGCGAACAGCTCGGCGGGCGTGGCCATCAGGCGGCCCGGGCCAGCGCAGGCAGCGCCTCGGCGCGCAGCCAGTCGGCAGTCTGCTGCCAGACGGTGCGCGGCATGCGGCTGCGGAAAAAGCCGAAATGGCCGATTTCATCGATGCCGAGTTCGCACGGATCGAGCGTGCGCAGCTCGATGTCGGCATTGCGGAAGTACCCGGACAGCGCAGTCACGGCGCGGGGCGGCGCGTAGAAGCGGTCGTCGGCGATCGAGACCATCAGCAGCCGGCCGCGGTAGCGTTCGAAGCCCGCGCGCAGCGACCGGCCACGCTCATCGACGAAGAACTCCCGGTGCCGGCCCCAGCGTGCCCATTCGCGGGCCACGCCGCCGGGCAGCTCGACGTCCATCAGCGCGGCCGGCAGGTGGCCGGTCAGCGCAACCGCCGCGGGGATCGCGAGGTGCCAGAGTCCTACCATCAACGGTTGCAGCGTCGCAGGCCAGTGCCGCCAGTAGCCGGACTGTGCGGCGATCGACAGCGCGGCACGGATCAGGTGGTTGTTCGGCGCCAGTCCGAGCAGCTGGCCGCCGACGGAATGGCCGACGCTCAGCAACGGCAGGCGCGGATAGCGCGCGTGCAGCCACTGCAGTGCCGAGGCGTAGTCGATCGTGCCCCAGCGACGCATCGTCACCTGTTCCGGCGCGGCCGCGTGCCAGCGTGAATCGCCGATGCCGCGGTAGTCGTAGCTCAGCACGGCGAAGCCCTGTCCGGCGAGGAAGCGCGCGTACGGGGCGTAATAGCGGCGCGGTGCGCCGGTCGCCGAGTTGATCTGGACCGCCGCGATTGCGCCGGGCGGCTCATAAAGCGTCGCAGCGAGCGGGTGGCCGTCGTCTGCGGCGAGGGTCAGGTGGATTTCGTGCATCGCACGCTCCGGGGACGTCGAATGCCCGCAGACTAGGCGTGCGTGAAGACGCCGACAAACGAAAACGAAACGCCGATCAGATGAATCGCGCTCACCCGACCGGTTGTGGGCCGCGCTCTTCGCCGATGCCTTGCAACAGCCCGCGCAACCAGCTGCGGAAGACGACGACCTCGGGCCTCTCGCTGTCCTCGGGGCGGTGCAGCAGGTAGTAGCCCTGCGGAATGTCGAACCGGAGTCTCGGCCAGGGGATCGCCAGCTTGCGCCGCGCGATCCATGGATCGACCATCGGCAGCAGGCCGAGGGCCAGTCCCAGCCCCTGTTCGGCGGCGCGCAGGATCGCCAGGTAACTGTCGAGCCAGACGTCGCGATGCGGCGTGCCGAGCGTGACGCCGGTTGCCGCGGCCCACTGGGCCCAGCCGTCCGGCATCGGCGAGGAATGGATCAGCGTGATGCCTTCGAGTCGGCCCGGATCGCGGGTGCGCAGGATCCGGGCCAGGGCCGGGGTGCACACCGGCAGGGCCGACATGCTCAGCAGCCGTTCTGCATGCAGACGCGGCCAGCGGCCGTCGCCGAACCGCAGGGCGATGTCGGTGTCCTCGTGCAGCAGATCGACCGGACGCAGGTCAGTGTCGATGCGCACGTCGATGTCGGGGTGTGCTTCCTGGAACGACGGCAGCGCCGGCAGGATCAGCTCGCTGGCGATGAACGGTCCGGCGCTGATCTTGAGCTGCGCGCGCGCATAGCGCTGCGCGACCCTGGCGCTGCCGCTGCGCAAGTTCGCCAGGGTGTCGCGGACGACCTTCAGATAGGCTGCGCCGCCGTCGGTGAGTCCGAGCGAGCGGTTGCCGCGGCGGAACAGCGCAAAGCCGAGGAAGGCTTCGAGCGCCTTGATCTGGTGGCTGATGGCCGACGGTGTCAGGTGCAGTTCCTGCGCCGCGAGCTTGAACGACGCGCGTCGCGCCGCGGCCTCGAAGGCCTCCAGCGTATGCAGCGGCGGCAGGCGGCGGAATTTCATCGAGGGCAGCGTGCAGGTCGCAGATGGCAGGCTGCAGGAAAGCCGCGCCGTTGTGCAAGCTGCGGCGCGCAACCCGCAACCGCCGCTGGTTCAGTCGGTCTCGTCCTTGCGCCGCTGCGCGTGCCGGTGCATCAGCTCCTGCTGGAGCTTGGGCGGTGCCGTCTCGTAATGGCTGAAGCTCATCGTGTAGGCGCCTTCTCCGGCGGTCTGCGCCTTGATCCGGTGCAGCAGGTCGCCCAGCTCGCCGAGCGGTGCCTGCGCCTCGATCAGCATCTGATGTCCCGCAAGGGCCTGCTGCTGGAGGATGCGGCCGCGCAGGGTCGCCAGCTCGCCGGTGATGCCGCCGACGCTGGTCTCCGGGCCGTGGATCGCGAGATTCATCACCGGTTCGAGCACAACCGCGCCCGCCTTGTCGATCGCGTCGAGGAACGCCTTGCGGCCGGCGATCTGGAACGCCACTTCCTTGCCGTCCACCGGATGCGTCTTGCCGTCGTGGACCGTGACGCGCACGTCCTGCAGCGGAAAGCCGGCGATCGCGCCACTGTCGAGCACCTGGCGCACGCCCTTCTCGACCGCCGGGATGAACTGCGACGGGATGGCCCCACCTGTGACGGCATCGACGAACTCGAAGCCGGCACCGCGTGGCAGCGGTTCGACGCGCAGGAACACCTCGCCGAACTGGCCGGCGCCGCCGCTCTGCTTCTTGTGGCGGCAGTGTCCCTCGGCGGCGCGCGTGATGGTTTCGCGGTATGGCACGCTCGGCGGGCGCGTCCTGAAGCGGATGTTGAACTGCGAGGCGAGGCGTTCGAGCGCGACCCGCAGGTGAAACTCGCCGTGGCCGTAGAGCACCGTTTCGTTGAGCGCGGGGCGGATTTCCAGGCGCAGACTGGGGTCCTCGGCGGTCAGCTTGTGCAGGCCGTCGGACAGTTTCTGCTCGTCTCCATGCTTCTCCGGCTCGATCGCCAGTCCGAGCATCGGCGGCGGCAGCACGGGTTCGCGCAGGTGATGGTGATCCTCGTCGTGCGAGTCGTGGACCACGGCGTCGTAATGCAGCTCATCGACCTTGCTGATCGCGCAGATCTCGCCGGGCAGGGCGCTGCGCTTGTCGGTCAGCGTGGAGCCTTGGATGTCGTGCAGGTGGGCGAGCTTGAACGGCTTGCGTGCGTCACCGACATAGAGTTGCTGGCCGGCGCGCAAGCGGCCCTGGTGTACGCGCAGCAGCGCGACGCGGCCGGCGTAGGGGTCGATGGCGACGCCAAACACATGGGCCAGCGCGTGGCGCTCGGGGTCGGGAATCACGGTCACGGCTTCGACGGCGTCGCCGGAACCCTTGACGAACGGTGGCGCGTTGCCTTCGAAGGGATTGGGCAGCAGGCGCGCGCCGAGGTCGAGGAGCTCGGGGATGCCGGCGCCGGTCTGTGCGCTGGTGAAGCAGACGGGGATCAGATGTCCCTCGCGCAGCGCGCGTTCGAAGGCATCGTGCAGCTCGCGCGGCGTGACGCTGTCGTCACCGGCGAGATAGCGTTCCAGCAGCGCTTCATCGACCTCGATGACCTGCTCGATGATCGCGCGGTGCGCATCGGCGATGCTGCCGAAGTCGGTGGCCGGTCCATTGCGGCTGAAGAAGCAGTCGAGCACCCGCGTGCCGCCGTCGGCGGGCAGGTTGATCGGCAGGCATTCGGGGCCGAAGGCTTCGCGCAGGGCGGCGAGCAGCGAGGGCAGGTCGCCGCCGCGATCGATGCCGTTGATCACCAGCACACGGCAAAGGCCGCGCTCGCGCGCCGCGTCCATCAGGCGCCGCGTCGCCAGCTCGATGCCGGCCTGCGCATCGACGACGACCAGCGCCGATTCGACGGCCGGCAGCGCCGCGAGGCTGCGCCCGATCAGGTCGGGGTAACCGGGCGTGTCGAGCAGGTTGATCCGGCAGCCTGCGTGTTGCAGGTGCCAGGCGGAGACCGCGAGGGTATGCGCGGCCTGCTGCCCGTTGCCACCGCCGGGCGGCGCCGCGCCCGAGCGCGCCAGCAGCGCCGCGAGCAGGCGGGTCTTGCCGCTGCCGGTCTGTCCGACCAGCGCGATGTTGCGGAATTCCGCCGTTGACTCGCTCATGGACCGTCCCCGCCGACCCGGTCCGTGCACCTTAACCCAATCGGGGGACGATCAGAACATCTGCGTGGACTTGACGTCCATCTTTTCCGGCGCCGCGTGCGTGCGCGACGCGATCCAGTCGCCGGTGATCATCTGGTCGTAGGACATGCCGGGCCCGACCATCGGATAGACCGAGGCCATCGGGTCGATCACGACTTCGAGGAAGGCCGGCCCGGGGAAGGCGACGAACTCGGCGATGACGCCGGCGAGGTCCTCGCGGCGTTCGACGCGCTTGGCGAACTTGTAGCCGTCGGCCTCGGCGGCCTT
Organism: Fontimonas sp. SYSU GA230001; assembly: GCF_040066175.1. NCBI lineage: Bacteria > Pseudomonadati > Pseudomonadota > Gammaproteobacteria > Nevskiales > Nevskiaceae > Fontimonas > Fontimonas sp. SYSU GA230001. The sequence continues at coordinate 4,276 of NZ_JBEAAM010000013.1, read as the reverse complement.
GATGAAGTCCTTCTGGTGCAGGCTCTTGTCGGAACCGGCATAGCGGCTGTCGAAGAACAGGCGCTGCCACTGCTTGACCATGCCGTCGCCGAAATTGTTGAGCACGACGATCTTGACCGGCAGGTTGTAGGTCGTGACGGTTTCCAGCTCGCCCAGATTCATGCGGATCGAGGCGTCGCCGTCGATGTCGATGACGATCTTGTCCCTGCGCGCGAACTGCGCACCGATCGCCGCCGGCAGGCCGAAGCCCATCGTGCCCATCGAGCCGGAGGTTAGCCACAGGCGCGGCTCGCGGAAGTCGAAGTACTGCGCGGCCCACATCTGGTGCTGGCCGACGCCGGTGGCGACGACCGCCTCGCCGCGGGTGATGCGGTTGATCTCCTCGATCACCGCGTGCGGCTGGATGTGGCTGCCGCCGCGCTCGTAGTTCATCGCGTAGGTCTTCTTCAGCTCGGCGATGTGCGCATGCCATGCGCGGTAGTCGGGCTTGAAGCCTTGACCGATGGCGTATTCACGCAGCGTGTCGAGTGCCGGCACCAGTTCACCGACGTGGTGCCAGTGCACGCGCTTGACCTTGTTGATCTCGGACGGGTCGATGTCGAGATGGGCGATCCACTTGGCGCCGCGCGCGAACTTGGCCGGCACGCCGGCGACGCGATCGTCGAAGCGCGCGCCGACCGCGATCAGGAAGTCGCAGTCGTCGGTGGCGTAGTTGGCAAACGCCGTGCCGTGCATGCCCAGCATCTGCAGGCACAGCGGATCGGTGGTGTCCACGCAGCCGATGCCCATCAGCGTCGTCGTCACCGGGACGCCGAACGCCTTCGAGAATGCGCGCAACGCAGCGGACGCTTCGCCGTGGATCACGCCGCCGCCGGCGTAGATCAGCGGACGCCGCGCCTGGCGCAGCATGTCGAAGAAGCGCGCCGCGGCGTCGCCGGTCAGGCGGTTGTCGCGCACTGCCTTCAGGCGCGCGCGGTAGCCGGGGATCGGCAGTACGCCTTCGCCAGCGAAGGTGCCGGTCCAGTTCTGCACGTCCTTGGGGATGTCGATCACCACGGGACCCGGACGGCCGGTGCGGGCGATCTCGAAGGCGGTGCGCACCGTGGCTTCGAGCTTCTTCGGATCGGTGACGAGGAACACGTGCTTGGCGGCGGCGCCCATGATCGAGCTGATCGGCGCTTCCTGGAAGGCGTCCGAACCGACTGCGGCGGTCGGCACCTGGCCGCAGATCACGACCATCGGGATCGAGTCGGCCATGCAGTCGCGCACCGGCGTGACGGTGTTGGTCGCGCCCGGGCCGCTGGTGACCATGCACACGCCGACCTTGCCGGACGCGCGTGAATAGCCGGCGGCCATGAAGCCGGCGGCCTGTTCGTTGGCCGGCACGATCAGCGGCATCTTCTCGCCGTTGGCGGCGTTGAAGCGGAAGATCGCGTCGTAGGTCGGCAGGATCGCGCCCCCCGAGTAGCCGAAGACGACGTCCACGCCCTCGTCGGCCAGGATCTGCACGACGATCTCCGCGCCGCTCAGGGTCGCGCCGGCGCGGGGATGACGGGAGGCGGGGGCGGGGGCGTTCATCGGTACAGCGGCTCCGGCGGCTGATGGCAAAAAGCGCGTGATGTTAGCTTGATTTCGCAGTGCGGCAAAGCTATGTTGCGCGCCCCCGCAGGCCAATCCCCCCGCTGTCCGCGACATGCGCCACATCATCTCCATCCTGCTGCAGAACGAGGCCGGCGCGCTGGCCCGCGTGGCCGGCATGTTCTCGTCGCGCGGCTACAACATCGACTCGCTGTCGGTGGCGCCGACCCACGATCCGTCGGTGTCGCGGCTGACGCTCGTCACCAGCGGTTCGGACGCGGTGATCGAGCAGATCATCAAGCAGACGCGCAAGCTGATCGACGTCGTCGAGATCATGGACCTGTCGAGCGCCGACCATCTCGAGTGCGAGCTGCTGATGCTCAAGGTCGAGGTCGATGCGGCCTCGGCGCGCAACGTCATCGAGTTCGTGCGCCAGAACCGCGCGTCGATCCTCGACGAGTCCGAGAACACGCGCATGATCCAGCTCGCCGGCACCGGCCGCGAGATCGATACCTTCGTCGCCGAGATCGGGCGCATCGCCAAGGTGCTGGAACTGGTGCGTTCCGGCGTCGCGGCGATGGAGCGCGGCCACAGCGTGATCGAAGTGCCTGCCTGATGGGCAGTTGAGTGCGGGGCCGGCCGGCCCTGATTGAAAGTGAGTTCGCGGAGCGAAGAAATGTCTATCAACGTCTATTACGACAAGGACGCCGACCTGTCGATCATCCAGTCGAAGAAAGTCGTGATCGTCGGCTACGGCTCGCAGGGCCACGCCCATGCGCTGAACCTCAAGGACAGCGGCGTCGATGTCACCGTGGCGCTGCGTCCCGGCTCGACGGCGATCGCCAAGGCCGAGGGTGCCGGCCTCAAGGTCAAGAGCGTCAAGGATGCCGTTGCCGGCGCCGACGTCGTGATGGTGCTGACGCCGGACGAGTTCCAGGCCGAGCTGTACAGGAACGAACTCGAACCCAACCTCAAGAAGGGTGCGGCGCTGGCCTTCGCGCATGGCTTCGCGATCCACTACAACCAGATCGTGCCGCGCGCCGACCTCGACGTGATCATGATCGCGCCCAAGGCGCCGGGCCACACCGTGCGCAACGAGTACACCAAGGGCGGCGGCATTCCCGACCTGATCGCGGTGTTCCAGAACGCGAGCGGCAAGGCCAAGGAGCTGGCGCTGTCGTATGCGTCGGCGATCGGCGGCGGTCGTTCCGGCATCATCGAGACCACATTCAAGGATGAGACCGAGACCGACCTGTTCGGTGAGCAGGCGGTGCTGTGCGGCGGCGCCGTCGAGCTGGTCAAGGCCGGTTTCGAGACGCTGGTCGAGGCCGGCTACGCGCCGGAGATGGCCTACTTCGAGTGCCTGCACGAGCTCAAGCTGATCGTCGATCTGATGTACGAGGGCGGCATCGCGACGATGAACTACTCGATCTCGAACAACGCCGAGTACGGCGAGTACGTGACCGGGCCCAAGGTCATCAACGCCGAATCGCGCAAGGCGATGAAGCAGGCCCTGCTCGACATCCAGACGGGCAAGTACGCCAAGGCGTTCGTGCTCGAAGGCAAGTCCGGTTACCCGGAGATGACGGCGATGCGCCGCCTCAACGCCGCGCATCCGATCGAGCAGGTCGGCGCGCGGCTGCGTGCGATGATGCCGTGGATCGGCAAGAACAAGCTGGTGGACAAGTCGAAGAACTGACCGGCGGTCGATCGTGGACATGGGGCGCCTGCCGCCGCCCTTATGTTTTGCGCAGTCGCTTGAGTAAGATGCGCGAAAGTTCCGGAACCCGCCGATGGACGAGACGACCGTCGTCAAGCCGCGCCGCAAGGGCATCTACCTGCTGCCCAACCTGTTCACCACCGGTACGCTGTTCGGTGGCTTCTTCGCCATCGTCATGGCGATGGCCGGGCGTTTCGACGCGGCGGTCTACGGCATCCTCGTCGCGATGATCGCCGACGGCCTCGATGGTCGCATCGCCCGCCTCACCAACACGCAGAGCGACTTCGGCAAGGAATACGACTCGCTCTGCGACATGGTGGCCTTCGGCGTCGCGCCGGCGATCCTGGTCTATGCGTTCTCGCTGCACCACCTGGCCGACTACAAGTGGCTGGGCGGCAAGCTCGGCTGGGTGATCGCCTTCACCTATACCGCCTGTGCGGCGCTGCGCCTGGCGCGCTTCAACGTGCTGGCGGCGATCTCCAGCTCCAACAAGGACTTCTACGGCGTGCCCAGCCCCGCGGCGGCGGCGGTCGTGACCTTCTTCGTATGGAGCTGCGTCGATGACAGCCACTCGCTGTTCGCCTGGGTGTCCGGGCGCGTGCCGTTCGCCGGTGACGACGTGCTGTGGCTGGCGGCGCCGCTGACGCTGGCGACCGCGCTGTCGATGGTGTCGAGCTACCGCTACAACAGCTTCAAGAAGCTGAACCTGGTCGGCCGCATGCGCTTCGTGTCCTTCGCGACCGTCATCGGCGTGCTGACGCTGACGCTGATCGATCCGCCGCGCATCCTGTTCCTGGCGTTCTTTGCCTACGCATTGTCCGGCCCCGCCGCCGTTCTGTGGAGGCGCTACCGTTCGCCGGCGCGCAGCACCTGACCGCAAGTCCTTTCCAATCCAGAGATGAGCCTGAAGGGCGGATCTGAGTGAGGGGCTGTCAGGCGGCGGGACGCTGGGCTTTGCTGATGGAAAGGAACAACTGA